>CAYWBS010000695.1:0-2172 GCA_964456215.1 uncultured Hyphomicrobiaceae bacterium | reverse complement strand
TTGGTTTTTACGAACACATGCCGGCATGGCGCATAAAGACCTATGTCGGAGACGAGACTTGGTCGCGCTATTTCAAATTTACCTTTGAACGCAATCCGTGGGACCGTCAGGTGTCGTGGTATTTCTATAAGACGAAGTCGAAAGAGCCCCGCCCGCCATTCGACAAGTTCAACGCCAACGAGAAGCGGGCATGGGTCGGCAATTACGACCTCTATACGATTGACAATGAGCTCTGCGTCGATTTCGTCGGCCGTTATGAGAACTTGGCGGAGGATTTCGCGAAGGCCCTCGAAATGATGGGCCTTGAAGAGCGGATCGAGCTTCCGGTGACCAATGTCTCGGAGGAAAAGAAGGCCGGCTACCATAGTTTCTACACCGATGAGTCACGTGAGATGATAGGCACCTGGTACGCCCGGGAAATCGGCAGGTTCGGTTATTCCTTTTAAAATCAAGGAGTTTTCGGAGATTTCGATGCGACTGCCGGCATTCGGTCATCGATGCGGGCAGTCTCCTTCTGCGCGATTGAACCGCCATAGTTAGCATTTTAGAAACCATACTGGCCTAGCCTCCGGTTCACTATTTGGTAAAGGGACCGGAGACGGAAATGATCGACGCCGAATTGCCGCCGGAGCTCAAAGCATTCGCCGAGAATGGTTCGCTCACCTCCGAAGACGTTTTGACCATGCGGGGACAGGTTTTCAAGGACGGCGTCGTGTCCGCGAGCGAGGCCAAATCGCTGTTTCGGCTCAATCAGAAATGTGTCGCCAAAGACACGGCCTGGAACGATTTCTTCATCGAGGCATTGACGGACTATGTTGTGCGCCAGGCGGAGCCTGAAGGCTATGTGACGGTCGAAAATGCGGATTGGCTGATCGAGCATATCTCTCGTGATGGCCGGGTCGAAACAGCCAGCGAGCTGGAGCTTCTGGTCAACGTCCTCGACAAGTCCCGGTGGAGCCCGGTGCGTCTCGTCGCGTTTGCCTTGGAACAGGTGAAGCAGGCGGTCATTCACGGCAACGGCCCGGTCGGCAACGGGCAAAATCTTGTCGCCGGTAGAATCGGAGAGGCGGAGGTCGACCTTCTGCGCCGCATTCTCTACGCGTTCGGCGGCGACGAAGCGATCGCCATTTCACGCGACGAAGCCGAAATCCTTTTCGATATCAACGACGCCACCAGGAACGCCGAAAACGATCCCTCCTGGACGGATTTGTTTGTCAAGGCGATCGCCAACCACGTGCTCGCGGGCTCGGGCTATCAGGTGCCGAGCCGCCAGGAAGCGCTGCGGCGGGGCGAATGGCTCGACAGCCGCGAAACCGTCATGGACATATTGAGCAACATGATGTCAGGCGGCCTCAAAGGCATCATTAACGCCTATAGCATGCCGGACAGCGACGACGCTGAGCTTCTCAGGCTCGAAAAGCAGCGGCTCGATATTCTGACCGGTGAAAAAATCACCGCGGAGGAAGCGGAATGGCTGATGAGCCGCATCGGCCGTGACGGCGGCGAACTCGATGGCAACGAGAAGGCGCTAATCAGGTTTCTGAAGGAAGAGTCCCCCGACATCAATCCGGCATTCAAGGCCTTGATGGATAAGGTCGCCTGACGGGCGGCACGGCATACTCCTCAGAAATTGCGGACTGGCGCGGCGGCGAACGGCGCGCCCCCGCGTCATCGTCCGGACCTTCGTCTTTAACCCGATTTACCTCAGCGGCGCATCTGGCTACAAATCCATGATCATTGTCAGCGGACTTGAGAAAGCCGGCCCGTGGAGCGCCCATGTTCAAGAAAATCCTGATCGCCAACCGTGGCGAAATCGCGGTCCGCGTCATTTCGACGGCCCGCCGGATGGGAATAAAGACGGTGGCGGTCTATTCCGAGGCCGACCAGGATGCGTTGCACGTCGAACTGGCCGACGAAGCCCATCTCATCGGTCCCCCGGAAGCGGCAAAGTCCTATCTTGACGGCAAGAAGATCATCGCGGCGGCCGAAGCATCCGGCGCCGAAGCCATTCATCCCGGATATGGCTTTCTCTCGGAAAACGCCGGCTTTGCGCGCGACCTGGAGGCGGCGGGGATAACATTCATCGGACCCAATATCGCCGCTATCGAGGTGATGGGCGACAAGATCGAGTCGAAGTCATTCGCGGCCAAGGCCAATGTCAATATCGTGCCG
>CAYWBS010000694.1:0-2175 GCA_964456215.1 uncultured Hyphomicrobiaceae bacterium | reverse complement strand
AGAGCAAATCAATCTGCGCGATAACAGATGCGGTTAGATGATCGCTTACGTTGCATTCAAGGCGTCGGCCCGGGGAACAGACGGTCTATCCGTCCCGTAATCCAATAGGCCAGAAGGCCAACCCATTCCTTCGCCGCCTTGTCGGTAAGCCTTAGTCCCTCGGAAGGCTTGTCGGAAAACGTTGTCAGATCATCTCGTCCGCGTGTCCTGTAGTCAGCGACCCAAGGAATGACATCAAATCCGGCCTTCCGGAAACACCCGACCGCGCGGGGCATGTGGTAGCCCGATGTCACCAGAATCCATTTCTCGCGCTTTTTTGGACGCAGGATTTTTTGCATGAAAAGGGCATTTTGAAACGTATTCTTTGCGAGATATTCGACAATTAACTTGTCTCTTGGAATGTCAAATGCTGAGAGCAACACCTCCTGCATTTCCTTAGCCTTGGGGGTCGTCTGCGCCAGGATAACGTTGCTTTCACCTGTAAACGCAAATTTCGCCTTCGGAAATTTTTTCGCGAGCGCCGAACCGACGATGAGCCGCTCGGCCGCCTCATTGACGGCTACAACGCCACGGCTCTCGCCGATCGATGGATTGATGGTTCCACCTAGAACAATAATCCCAGCCGGGTCTGAGATTGTCGTTGGATCTGGTCGCGGAAAGCGATCCTCAAGCGGCAAGATCAGCCAGATTCCAAGCGGTGATACGGCGGCGGCGATCAATCCAAGTAAACCGAATCCAAGCGCCCATCTCCCCATTTTCATCGTGCCTATGCGGAGCAAAGCCAGTCCCGCGAGAATGAGTATGATGAAGAAACTCGTTGGCTGGAAAAAGAACCAGATGATATTTGATAAATAGGAGAACATGCACGCAATCGATTTTGTCGCAAGGCGCTCACGGCGGCCGCCAGGGAGAATCTAGAGCAATAGCGGTTCGCGGATGCTCGCGAAAGCAAAAATAAGGACGCACGGAGGCCCGTCTGCGAAAAGTCGCCGACGAGACGCGGATGGCGTCAGTCTGAGGTTCGGCTTCAGGACTGCGCCCAAAACTTCACTACTAGATAAGTTGATCGCATTGCCGGCGCGGCCCCCTTAATGCCGGATGCGGGTGTACGGTTATGGCCCATAGCTAGGTGGAAATTTCGCTTAAGGACAACGGCATAACTTAGATCAGTCCCGCTCCCTTGCCAAAGAGGACAAAGGCGTAGGCAAGCATGAATCCGATGAACAATCTCTCATATGCGATTTGCGGGATGAATCGAAATGTGCGGCGACCGATCAATAAATAGACAGTGCCAGCCAGGGCCATAAACATCAGATGACTAAGGTCAAAAATGCCCGGCCGTAGGACAACAAGGATCGGAATTTGAATGGTTGCAAAACATAAATAGGAAAATGCAATCGTGCGCCTGATCTCCGTTTTCTCGGTAAAAAGCGCGCCTGCGACCACAGAGAGGACGCTTCCGCCTAAGTTTGAGAGACCATGGACCAATCCCATAGCCACCATCCACGCCGTTGAATGTCCCTGGACCGCCATTCGAGCCCTTGCCGAAAGCTCCGGCCGGAGTTGGAGCGTGGCAAACGCGAACATGATCGCCCCGAGCGCAAGCTCGAGGGGCACGTGAAGCCCCCATGCCAAGTGAATCGCTAGTCCGAACACCATTGGTGGCAGACACGAAACCACAAATTGGCGAGCATATTTGGGGTCTATCGTTCTGTCTTCCATGACCTGGATGAAACTGATGATGATGGAAGCGGGCAGCAGCGTCGCCAAGGTTTCCGAAAAACTGAATCCTAACAACACCAACGTGGGTGTGCCAAAAACCAACAGTCCCATCCCAAAGAGCGATTGGACAACGGCAAAGATAAGGACCGTACTAAACGCGATCATGATACTACCTGGTCACTTTGCGGCGTTTTTATTTGCGGCTACGTCTGTTTACCGGGCCGGCCGGCGTGATGACATGGGAAGACGCTCTGTGTGATTTTGGCCTTCCTGTCCTCACGGCCCCGTACTGGCCCAATCACAGGACGATCATAAGTCCTTGTTGCCATTTGTCTGGCCTGGCGGCGGTGAAGAGCCCCCTTGGACCTATTGGCCAAACAATGAGGCAGAAAGTCAATGCGTATGACTGCGAATGGTTGATGATACGCATTCCGACGAAGAGCTCGTGGCTTT
>CAYWBS010000693.1:0-2177 GCA_964456215.1 uncultured Hyphomicrobiaceae bacterium | reverse complement strand
CCTGGGCGACCTCCGCAGCCTTGACGAGGTCACCGGCGAGTTGATCGCCGACGGAACGCCGGAGGAAGTGCAAACCGACCAGGCGGTCATCGACGCCTATTTAGGAGTGTCCCATGACTAGGACTGATTTGCGCTGCCGTCCGGTCCGACTGCCGAAGGTATCCTAGGGCATGTTGTTTTTTGTGGAGGCGACGATTTCCGGCCTTATGGCAGGGGTGATGTATTCTCTGGTAGCGCTGGGGTTTGTGCTCATCTTTAAGGCCTCCGGCGTCTTCAACTTCGCCCAGGGCGTAATGGCGCTTTTTGCGGGTTTAACGCTTGTCGGTCTTCTCCAAGGCACGGTGCCGTTTGTTCACACCAACAACCCCGCTTACGCCCTGTCGCCATGGATCGCGATCCCGCTCACAATTTTGATAATGATCATTCTCGCCGTCTTGATCGAGCGTTTCGTTCTTCGCCACCTCGTCAACCAGGAGCATATCATTCTTTTTATGTCGACGCTTGGTCTCGCCTATGTGCTGGAGGGTGCCGGAGACATCATTTGGGGATCGGACGTCAAGGTTCTCGATTTGGGCCTGCCACAGGGAGCAAGCGACTGGTTGCTCAACAATTTCAACCTCTATGTCGAGAAAATTGAAATAGTCGCCGCCATAACCGCGACCCTTTTGGTTTCAATCCTTGCCATTTTCTTTCAAAAGACACGCATTGGTCGAGCGCTGCGCGCCGTGGCCGACGATCATCAGGCGGCGTTGTCGGTCGGTATTTCGCTGCGAACTATCTGGGTTATCGTCTGGTCCGTTGCCGGCATCGTCGCGTTGGTCGCCGGCGTGATGTGGGGCGCGAAGTCGGGGATTCAGTTTTCCCTCTCGTTGATCGCCCTAAAGGCCCTGCCGGTGCTCATTCTCGGCGGGTTTACCTCGATTCCGGGCGCCATTATCGGCGGTTTGATTATTGGGGTTGGGGAAAAATGGGCCGAGATTTACGCCGGTCCCTATGTCGGCGGAGCGATCGAGAACTGGTTCGCCTATGTGCTAGCGCTGATTTTTCTCCTGTTCCGGCCACAAGGGCTCTTTGGCGAAAAGATCATCGAACGCGTGTAGGGGGGAGCCGGCACAATGTTTTATCGGGAAACTGGCGAATTCAAGACCAACTACGGTGCTGATCAGGCCATATTTCCGATACCACAGGACCGCTATTTCGTCTGGGGCCTGATTGCGGCCGCCTATTTGGTGGTGCCCTTATTCATTGAAGACTACTGGGCGAATGCCGTTCTTCTACCCTTCCTCATTTACGCCCTGGCGGCCATTGGACTCAATATTCTTACCGGATATTGCGGGCAATTATCGCTTGGCACGGGGGCGTTTCTCGCCGTCGGTGCTTACTCGAGCTATAAGCTGATGACCGCCTTTCCGGACATCAACATCATCGCTATTTTTCTTATTTCCGGCGCTATTGCGGCAGTTGTCGGCATTTTCTTCGGCCTGCCGAGCTTGCGCATTAAAGGATTTTATTTGGCGGTTGCAACGCTTGCGGCGCAGTTCTTTATCATTTGGCTTTTCTACAAGGTCCCGTGGTTCAACAACTATAACGCCACCGGCCAGATCAGCGTTCCGCCGCGTGACTTGTTCGGTTTCCGTCTGACCGGACCGGATGCTCATCCGGCCTTTGTATATCTCGTGACCCTAACCATTGTCTGTGTTTTCGCGCTACTCGCCAAGAATATCGTCCGTGGCCATATTGGGCGCTCTTGGATGGCGATACGGGATATGGATATCGCCGCGGAACTGATCGGAATCAGGCCGCTTCGCACCAAGCTTCTGGCTTTCGGCGTGAGCTCCTTCTATATCGGCGTCGCCGGGGCCATGATGTTTTCGATCTGGCTTGGAGCAGCGGAATCCGGCGAGACCTTTGGCATCGATCAGTCATTCCAGGTCCTATTCATGATCATCATTGGCGGTCTAGGCTCAATTCTCGGTTCGTTTCTTGGCGCGGCATTCATCACCTTACTGCCGATTTTATTGAAAAATATGCTCGTCGACGGATTTGCCATGACTGCGGTTTTTGCCAAACATATCGAGATCATGACGATGGGCGTGCTCATTATCATTTTTTTAATCGCGGAGCCGAACGGGCTCGCCAGGTTGTGGCAGATTACCAAGGAGAAGCTTAGATTGTGG
>CAYWBS010000692.1:0-2187 GCA_964456215.1 uncultured Hyphomicrobiaceae bacterium | reverse complement strand
GTGCTCGGCGGCCTACATCATCGCTACGTTCGGATCTAATTTCCGACAAGGACAGAATCCTGCGCGCCTATTGCCGCTACTGCAATGTAATCCGGACACATCGGGCGTTGGACAAGGATGCGCCGACCCGTCGTTTAGTTGAGAGGACTGGCACCATCATTTCTCTCGCCGTCCTGGATAGTCTGCATCATCAATACGTTCGGGTTTAGGTTTTCGGTACACACAACGAGAAAATCTTGTCTCGTACGTGATCTTTTACGGATTTCATTTCCACTACGTTCGAGTGTAGGTTCGGTAAATCGGCAGACTCATTAATTAGATCATTTCGGGCGCGGGACTATCGATTATAAATCGCCAGGTTCCATCGGGTTGCTTGCGCAGAAGTTCTATCGTCCGCGTCTGAACGCTGTTTTCCTTTCCGTCACGCCCGGTCCAACTCATCGAGACGTGCATACGGGTGATGGCAATACTGCCGTCGCCGCTGAGAACAGTCACGATATCTTGGATAACGTATACGGCCTTCCTGGCCGCCTCCTCCTCAAGAAATCGACGAATCTCGCTGTGTCCACTCGCCCTCTTGCCGTCCGGTCGAATGAAGACGGCGTCGTTTTCATACAGAGCGATGATTGCATCGATGTCGCCGTTCGTCATGGCCCTTATAAAAATTCGGTCGCAATCTTCAGGCTTATATGCCGGCCCGCGGAGTGCCTCGCCCTTCGCCATGTTTATTGTCTCTCCTGGGGTTATAAAAAATCTAAGTGGAGACATCGCATGCACGGAGTGTTTCAGAACAATACTTGTACTTGCCGAAAAGTCCATCCGGCTCAGATTCGTATCGTAAGGCAGAATAAACGCATCATTGACGTGCGATCTGGCACCTGTGTGTACCGAAAACCTTATCCGCATTGATTAGCCGAAGGAATCACCTAACGTCAGCGGACCATGTTAGGACTGTTCTGCCTCGTCCTGGCCGTTTTGGCCTCGCCATTCAAGTCGGGGAGCCGACTTGAGGCAGAGAATGCGGTTCTCCGACATCGGTTGATTGTTCTGCGGCGTAAGGTGCAGGGCCGGTCCTACTGACGAACAACGAACGCTGGTTCTTGATCCAGCTATATCGATGGTTTCCGTCGATCCTACAGGTCCTCATCGACCAACCTGAGACCATCGTGCGGTGGCATCGGGCTGGCTTTCGCTATTATTGGCGTTGGAAATCACACTGACGGGGAGAGCGGCCGCAGATCGAGGCGGACCTCCGCGCGCTGATCCGGCAGATGAGCATGGAGAATTCGCTTTTGGGGGGTGCGCCGCGTATCCACGGTGAACTGCTGAAGCTCGGCTTTGAGGTTGTGCAGTCGACCGTCGCCAAATACATGGTCAAGCGAGGCGGGCCGCCGAGCCAGGGATGGCGCACCTTTCTGCGCAACCACGCAACAGACTTTGCCGCCATGGATTTGTTTGTGGTCCCGACCATTGGCTTCGACTTGCTCTATGCGTTCGTCATCGTCCATCTGGGCCGCCGAGACCTAGTCTGGATAAACGTGACAGAAAATCCGACGGCTGCATGGATCGGGCTTTAGCTAACGGAGGCATTCCCTTGGGATGAGGCTCCGCGCTACGTCGTCCACGATCGGGATCAGATCTATGGCAGCAATGTCACAAGCCGAATTCGCGCTATGAGGATCCGGGACAAGTCTACCGCGCCGGCGTCGCCTTGGCAGAATGGCTTTGCCGAACGGTTGATCGGGTCAATCCGACGCGAGTGTGTGGACCATTTCATGGTCTTGGGCGAGGCGCATCTGTGCCGGATCCTTCGAGCCTATGCTGGCTATTACAATGACATCAGAACGCATTGGTCATTGGACAAAGATGCGCCGGTCTCGCGCACGATTCAGCGGACTGGGATCATAAGTTCACGCCCGATCCTTGGCGGGCTTTATCACCACTATGTCCGGGTTTAGGTTTTTGGTACACACAGGCGGCGACAGTGGTTGCAGTCATGTATTCGATCTCAGTCGTCAATCTGAATCAGTGTTTACGTAAGAGCCAATCAGACAGCAGGTAAGGGCGGAGCCTCGTTGTTGCGACGCAACAAAAAGAGTTTCGTGTCGACAGTTCCTGGATTTATTATAAACTGGCATCTTAGAAGGCTAATATTTTTTTATGCGAAATGGTGCACATAGGATGAAG
>CAYWBS010000691.1:0-2190 GCA_964456215.1 uncultured Hyphomicrobiaceae bacterium | reverse complement strand
CGCAAAATGACAGCCTCCGCTCCGGGTGGAGGCGTAAGACGCCAATCGTTGCAAAAACCGAGGCATTGCTCCTTTCTCCGTACGGCTGCAGAAGAGTCTCAATACGAATTGCGCAGGTAGAAATGGGCATTGGCCGTAGTCAGCACTTTGTACAACCGGGATTGATCTTCGGCTGGGCGGAGAAAGCCGACATTAATGTTGCTCTGATGCACAACGAACCAAAAGGTGAACTTGGTGTCTGAAAGAGCTTTGTTAGGAGACCATTGCTGTTCAACAAGCCACGGCCCGGCAGCTACCACCACGACTAGACCTTCTGGCCGTTCACGCGAGACGGCCCCTATCCACAGTTTATCGCAAATAGCGATAATTTATCGTTGACCGCGATAGCTCGAATCATTATTCTGATCCCATCGCTTGGAAGATATGCGGACACTCGTAATGTGCTGGGATGTTCAATCCTGTGGAGGTGCAAGGCACCCCAACCAATCCCCCTGCTCGCCGGGAAGGGCCGCCGCGCCCGCCCGCGAGCCGCGGGCGCGGTACGATGTTCAAGGTTCCAACCGTCGTTTAGCCGAACCCCCAAAGCAAGCGAGGTCCCGCAATAACGCGGGTCGCTTTGAGGGAGACAATCATGTCGAGAAAACCAAGCGACAAGCGGCGGGCGCGTCCGAAGCACAAGCTGCTCTGGAAAACCATTGTGTTTCTCGGAAAACTGCTTGCGTGGATCTTCGATCTAATTTGAAGACGTGCACCTTGTCATCTGATCAAAGACTGACCGGTCTATGATAAATGACAGCCTGAAAGTTCTGCGGGTATACCTGGGCAAGACACAGGCGGCGCTCGCCGCCGAACTTGGCTTATCCCAATCCTATATTTCGGAAATGGAGAGGTGCCAAAAGGACGTTACGCTTGACGTGCTGAGGAAGTATAGCGCCCGACTCGATGTTCCATTGTCCTCACTCCTCTTCTTTGCGGAAAAAATGGACGGCATTCCCGACAAGTCAAAGCGCCACATCTTTGTGGCGGACAAGGTGCTCAAGCTGTTGAAAAGGATTGCACCGCGTGATGCCGAACTCGAAAAGGATTGAAGCCTATCCCTTAGAAAGGTCTCCCCTGTACGGGCTTCCGACGCATCGGGCCCTGGCGCAATTGCTCGGCTTCAAGTTACCGAAACTCAAAAAGCTTGTCGCCTCCCGGGAAGAGCACTACTGGCGCAAGACCGAGGTTATCAATGGCAAAGAACGCCAGATCGTATGCCCGTTCGGCCATATGCGGAGAATCCATGAACGACTCTGTCCGGTTGGGATCTGCCGCAAGCCTTTGCCACCTTGCGCCGTCTTCTCGAAGCGCGCATGGGCAAGGCCGGCAAGCGCGAATATGTCCAGGTCCTGCGTCTGCTGGAGACCTTTGCGGCTGAGGAGGTTCACGGCGCCATCAAACACGCCCTTGCCTTAGGCGCCATCGGTTACGATGCCGTCAAGCATTTGGTGCTGTGCCGGATCCAGCGGCGTCCGCCGCGGCTTGATCTTGATGTCTATCCCTATTTGCCGAAGGCCAATGTCAAGACGACCAGAGCCGGCAGCTATATGAGCCTGCTTGGAGCGGCGACATGAACGAGCCGCCGGAACTGCTGCTCGACCATCACCTCAAAAAGCTAAAGCTGCCGACCTTCCTGGCGGAATATGCCAAACTGGCGCGCCAGTGCGCCGCCGAGAACGTTGATCATATTCGCTATCTCAAGAGGCTCACGGAACTGGAATTGATTGATCGCGAACGGCGGATGATCGAACGCCGGATCAAGGCCGCAAGGTTCCCGGCGACGAAGAGCCTCGACAGCTTCGACTTCAAGGCCATCCCGTCGCTTAACAAAACCTTGGTCATGGAATTGGCGCGCTCGGAATATATCGAGCGGCGCGAGAACATTATCGCTCTCGGGCCGAGCGGCACCGGCAAAACCCATATCGCTCTCGGTCTTGGCCTGGCGGCCTGTCAAAAGGGCATGAAGGTCCGCTTTACGACAGCGGCTGCCCTGGTTCATGAATTGATGGAAGCTGCCGATGAGAAACGTCTTCTTCGTCTACAAAAGCTGCTCGCCGGTCAGCATCTGCTGATCATCGACGAACTTGGCTTCGTGCCGCTATCAAAAACCGGTGCCGAGCTGCTGTTCGAGATCTTCAGCCAGCGCTATGA
>CAYWBS010000690.1:0-2191 GCA_964456215.1 uncultured Hyphomicrobiaceae bacterium | reverse complement strand
GAAGAGGACGGCGGCAAACGCCCGCCACCGCCCGCGTCCACTTTATGCCACCGCCGTCAACCCCTGACGTCGATCACCAGACGCAGCCGATGGACCACCTCGATGAGGTCGCTCCGCCGCGGCGATAACGGACGGGATGTCCTTGGCGGCGGCGGGGCTTTCCGTCGATCACGGTCTTGTCCTTGCGGCATGCAACGGCCTTCGCGGCCGCCAGGAAAAAATTAAGCAGGCGTTGAAAATTAACCCTTTGTTAACCCTTGTTTGCAATTCTTTAACCGTAAGTACAGCGTAACGGAGTAGCGGGATATGCTCCATTCCAAGGAGTTCCAGAAGGCAGCTGATACGCGTCGGGGCCAAGCGCTCAGCCACACCTTCGTCTTTGACTAACTTCTCCAAAATCTGCCATTAAGCCGATCGCGACGCGTGCGATGCTTATGGTTCACGTCTCTCCAAATCTCTGCGGAGACTGATCCTTCGGCAATACAGACGGGCGCACATCGACCATAATTCCTCTGGCGCAACGATGCTGGAGCCAAACGGGGCGGTTCGCGCAGAGAGTCAAGGTTACAAAGAGGCAAAATAAGGACCTCCGGATCCGGACCGGAGGTCTTTGTCTTTGTTTGACCCTGCCGTGCCTAAACGCATATTCGCTTTTGCCTCGGCCCGGCTCGATCTCTCTTGCACAAAGCGGATTTTCAGGAAACTAATCGCCGGCGTTCATGCGCGAAACGGCCGGCGCCAGGCCACCGCCGTTTCGTCGTGTGAAAACTGGTGCATTTGTTGCCGGGGGTACGAGCAATCATGACAGTCCGACAAGGCCGCGAATTTCTGAACATCCCAGGTCCGACGACGGTGCCCGACGAGGTTCTGAACGCCATGCACCGCCAGCCGATCGATATTTACGGCGGTCCGCTGCTCGAGGTGACCGAACGCTGCCGCGAAGGTTTGAAAAAAGTTTTCCGGACGGCGGGACGCCCCTATATCTACGTCGCCAATGGCCACGGTGCCTGGGAGGCGGCGCTCTCCAATACGCTGACGAAAGGCGACAAGGTTCTGGTCCTGGCAAACGGCCTGTTCGCCCCGGCCTGGGGGGAGATGGCCAGGATGCTCGGCCTCGACGTCGAGATATTGCCGGGCGACTGGCGCCGCGCCGTCGATCCGGGTGCGGTCGAGGAGCGGCTCCGGGCCGACAAACCGGCGGAAATCAAGGCGGTTCTGGTGGTTCAGGTCGACACCGCCTCCGCTGTCGTCAACGACATCCCGGCAATCCGCAAGGCGATCGATGCGGCTGGCCATGATGCGCTGTTCATGGTCGACACCATCGCTTCGCTCGCGACCATGCCCTTTGACATGGATGGCTGGCAGGTCGATCTGGCGGTCGCCGGCTCGCAGAAAGGGCTGATGACGCCGCCGGGGCTGAGCTTTATCGCCGCCGGAGAACCCGCCCTTGCGGCCCACCGCTCCGCCGGCCTGCGCACCTCCTATTGGGATTGGACGTTTCGCGACGGCGAGGTGCATTACCAGAAATATTGCGGCACGCCGCCGGAACATCTGCTGTTCGCTCTGGAAAAGGCCTTCGAGCTGCTCTTCCGGGAAGGTCTCGAGGCGGCGTTCGAACGCCACCGCCTCCTGGCGGAGGCCGTGCGTCGGGCGGTCTCGGTCTGGGCGGAGGGCGGCGCGATTGAATTCAATATTATCGAGCCCGGTCAAAGATCGAATTCGGTCACGGCGATCTTGATGGCGGAGGACCGCGACCCGGCGCCGCTGCTGAAATTCTGTGAAGAAAAATGCGGCGTCGTTCTCGGCATCGGCATCGGCGCCCTGAACGGCAAGGGCTTTCGCATCGCCCATATGGGCCATATCAACGCGCCGATGATCCTCGGCGTGCTCGGCGTCATCGAAACGACGCTGATCGCTCTCGATATACCGCACGGAGCGGGAGGGGCCGGCGCGGCGGTGGAATGGCTGGGCAGGGAATTATCGGTTTGATGCGCTGGTGTACCGGCTCCTTACCGCAAGACAGATCTTCGCGGCCGCCGTCTATCAATTTCCCGGCCAGGTTTGTATAAGGCCGGAGGTTCATTTGGGAGGACTGAAGGATCATGACAGCAAATGGCAAGG
The DNA here is from genome assembly GCA_964456215.1 of uncultured Hyphomicrobiaceae bacterium. Lineage (GTDB taxonomy): Bacteria > Pseudomonadota > Alphaproteobacteria > Rhizobiales > BFAS01 > MnTg02. Next base: position 70 of record CAYWBS010000690.1, on the reverse strand, counting down.
TTGCGCTCGTCACCGGAGCGGGAAGCGGCATCGGCCGGGCATCGGCGCTCGGCCTTCAGGCGGCAGGCTA
>CAYWBS010000689.1:0-2196 GCA_964456215.1 uncultured Hyphomicrobiaceae bacterium | reverse complement strand
TTCGATCGTCAAGAAGCCAATCATAAATGACGCCGGTATGGCGAAACCGACCATGAGGGCGGATCGCAATCCGAGAGCCGCGACGACAACGATCATGACCAGGGCGATCGCGGTCATGATTGCCGATTGCAACGAGCCCAGAACTTCGAAAATAAATCTCGATTGATCGAGCGCGAAATTGACCTTGATGGCCCTGGGCCAATTCTTGGTGAAAGCCGCAACGATGCGACGAACCGCGGCATTGTTCTCAACGATATTGGTGCCAATCCGCTTGACGACCTGGATCGCGATCGCCGGCTCACCGTTGAAGCGACTATAACTTGATGCGTCTTTGAAGGTTCTGTGGATCTGCGCGACGTCTGCGAGGGTTACAACACCGTCACCCGAGACCTTGATCGGCAGTTCATAAACGTCTTTGGCCGTCTCGAATAGGCCAGGAACCTTGACATTGAACCGGCCCTGTCCTCGATCCAGAAATCCGGCGGCGACCAGACGGTTATTGCGAGTAACCGCCTCGATAAGCTCCTGCTGGCTAATATTATAAGATTCGAGCCGGGTCGGATCTATAATGATTTCGAGGAGTTCCTCCCGATGGCCGGCCAGTTTGGCCTCGAGCACGCTCGGGATTGCTTCCAGTTCATCCTTCAGCTTGCGTGCATGCTGGTAAAGCGTGCGCTCCGGAACCGAGCCGGAAAGCGTGACGACAATGACCGGAAAAAGGCTGAGATTGATCTCGTTGACGACAGGTTCCTCGGCGTCGTCCGGCAACTCGGCCTTGGCCTGGTCCACCTTTTCGCGAACGTCCGCGGCGGCTTTGCTGTGATCGGCGTCAATATTGAATTCAACAATGATCCCTGCGTGGCCCTGCGAGGCGATCCCGGTGATTTCCTTTAGCCCATCAAGACCGCGCAGCCGCGTCTCCATGGGTTTGATCAGAAGCCGCTCGGAATCCTCGGGCGAGATTCCATCCTGCACGATCGAAATATAGAACACCGGAACGTCGATATCCGGGTCCGCTTCCTTGGGGATGGTGATGTAAGTGAAGACTCCGGCGAATACCATGACAACCATCATGGTCAGCACCGTTCTTGGCCGCGATAGGATGGTCTCAAGCCAGCTCATATGATGTGACTCATCTCGTGCTATGAATTAACGGTTGGTGCTCTTAGTGTACCTTGGCCCGGCCTGCCGTTTAATTCGCCGCCAGCTCCGCCGATACATTCACCTTCTGGCCATCGGTGACATAGTCTTGTCCGACGGTAATGATTTCGATTTTATCGGGAAGACTGGCAACCCAGACGCCGTCTTTGCCGTCCGAGAGGATCGTCACTTTCTTGAATCGGACCGTATCGCCGTTGGCGACAGCGCGCACGCCGATCTCGCCGGCATCGTTCAACGTCAGAATAGCCGGGGGCAACAAATGGGCGTGCGGCGTTTGAACAGCGATATGGATGTCGGCTGTAATGCCATCACGGATCCGGCCGCCCTTATTGTCAATTTCAAGCTCGATACGGAAAGTGCGGGTTTGCGGATTGGCCGATGGTGAAATGAACCGGATTTTGCCGTCAACATTTTCGCCGGTGATAAGTTGCGCGATGGCCGGCATGCCGGTGTGCACCTTGCCCACGTCACGTTCGGAAATGGCGCCGACGACGAGGATCGGATGAATGGAAACCAGGGTGGCGCATGTGCCGCCGACCGCCAGAAAATCGCCGATTTTGGCCGGCTGCGCTTCGACAATCCCGGCAAATGGCGCGTTGAGCCGCGTGCGGTCAAGATCAAGCTCCGCGCTCTTGAGCCTGGCTTTGGCGGTATCGAGCTTTGCTTGATATTCGGCGACCTTGAGCTGCGCGGTGTGGCCCTGGCTGGCTAGGCTTGTTTGCGCGTCATAGTCGGCCTTTGCTTGCGCGAGCAGGGCCTTGGCTTCGATAACCTGCGACCGGCGCGCGCCTTCCTCGATGCGGCAAAGCAGCGTGCCTTTTTTCACCCAGTCGCCTTTTTTGACGGGCAGATCCTCGACCATTCCCGGTGTTTCGGCCTTGACGTCGACCTTTGCGTCGGCCTCCGTGCGGCCACGGATGGTGAGAACGGCCTCACGGCGTGTCGCCGTGAATGTGCGCGTGCGGACGGTGAACAGCCCGCCGTCCTGAATTTTGGCGGGGGTGGCGGCAAGCGCCGCAGGGCTTTTTGAGGGAT
>CAYWBS010000688.1:0-2207 GCA_964456215.1 uncultured Hyphomicrobiaceae bacterium | reverse complement strand
TTCCAATACGGCTATGGCGCGCGGCAGGGCGGACTAGCCGGCGCCGGCGTCGCCGATTCGCGCGACGCCATGGCGTTGTCGCTCAACCCCGCCGGCCTGGTCCACGTCGGCCGCCAGTGGCAGTTCGGCGCTTCGATCTTCATGCCCTACCGTAGCTATACGGCGACCGGTACGGCGTTTGTCGCGCCGGGCAAATTCGACAGCAAGGACAATATCTTTGCCATCCCCAACATCGCCTACAACAATCCGATCGATGCCGATTCCTCTTGGGGCTTCGCGGTCTTCGGCAATGGCGGCATGAATACCAACTGGGCGCCCGTGCCAAATGGGACGGCTGGGTGTCTTGCGCCCCCGCCCTTCGGACCTGGCGGCGGTGCAGGCGTCTTCTGCGGCGGGCCTGGTGGCGTCGATTTTATGCAGGCGTTCATTGCGTTCGGCTACGCGCGGCGGTTCGGCGTGCTATCCGTTGGCATCGCGCCAGTTGCCGTAATCCAGCGACTCAAATTCCAAGGGCTTAGCGCTTTTGCTGGTGCTTCTTCCAACCCCGCAAATCTCACAAATAAGGGATATTCCTACGCCTATGGTGGGGGCGTGCGCGGTGGCGTGGAGTGGAGCGTGGCGCCCAATTTCCGCGTTGGCGTGTCAGGCTCGACGCCGATGTGGATGACCAAATTCAAGAAATACAGCGGCTTGTTCCAGGACGGCGGCAATTTCGACGTTCCCGCCAATATCACGGCGGGCGTGGCGTGGGACGTGATGTCGGCCCTGACGCTGATGGTTGATTACAAGCACATCTTCTACGGCAGCATCCCAACAATCGCTAATTCCTCGTTTATTTCGGGACCGGGTGTGCTCGGGCTGTCCGGCGGTCCCGGTTTCGGCTGGCATGACGTCGATGTCATCAAGTTTGGCGCCGAGTGGCGCGCTTCGCCCATTTGGACGTGGCGTGTCGGCTATGCCCACAACACCAACCCGATCAGGTCGACCGACGTGACTCTCAACATTAATGCTCCCGGCGTGGTGACCGACCACATAACCGGCGGTTTTGCGTATAAAGCCAATGCGAACTCGACATTCGAATTTGCCGCCGCTTATGTGCCGTCCCACAACGTTTCCGGACCCGAGGTCGTTGGCGTGCCTAGCGCGGCGACAGCCGGTAGCAACATCGAGCTCGAAATGCACCAGTGGCAGTTCACGCTCGGCTACACTTACAATTTCGCCCCGCCGGCGCCGAGCAAGATGGTGCATAGATAACCTGGCAGGAATCTGGAGCCGCAACTTATAGATGCCAGAACTTAGCGTAACCACGATCGTCGGCCTCGGCGGCTTCGTTATCGGCCTGGTGTTCGGCGCTGTCGTGCAGCGCACCAGTTTCTGCACGATGGGCAGCATATCCGATCTGGTGCTGATGGGGGACGGGCGCCGCTTCCGGGCCTGGCTGCTGGCGATCGCGGTGGCGATCATCGGCACTCAGGCGCTTTACTTCGGTGGCGTCATCGACATCAACAAGTCGATCTATCTGTCGGCCAATCTCGGCTGGCTCGGCGCCATCATCGGCGGCGCCATGTTCGGCTTCGGCATGACCCAGACCGGAGGCTGCGCCAGCAAGACGCTGGTGCGGCTCGGCGCCGGCAATCTGAAATCCCTCGTCGTCACGCTGGTGCTCGGCATTTTCGCCTACATGACGCTGCGCGGCCTGCTGGCGCTGCCACGGCTGCAAATTGAGACCACCAATATCGATCTCACGCTGCGCGGCCTGCACAACCAGAATCTCGGCGAGCTGGCCGGCACGGCGATCGGGATTCCCGCCGTGCCTGCGCGGGCGGCCGTGGCGGCCGCGCTCGCCCTGCTGTTTTTGGTTATCTGCTTCAGGGACGCCAACTTCCGCCGCAGCCCTGCCAATATCGTTGCCGGGCTGGTCATCGGGCTCTGCGCCGTGGGCGGCTGGCTCGTGACCGGCGTGCTGGCGGTCGACGAATTCAATCCGGTGCAGCTCGCCTCGATCACCTTCGTGTCGCCGGCCGGTGAAAGCCTGCAATATTTGATGACCTTTACCGGCTCCACCATCAATTTCGGCATCGCCGTCATCGGCGGCGTCATCGCGGGCAGCTTCCTGATGGCAATGGCAACCGGCACGTTCCGGATCGAGAGCTTTGCCGACCGCAGCGACCTCATCCGCCATCTCGGCGGTGCGGCGTTGATGGGCG
>CAYWBS010000687.1:0-2218 GCA_964456215.1 uncultured Hyphomicrobiaceae bacterium | reverse complement strand
AAGACGAGACCCAGCCCTCCTGCCCCGACCAAGCCCAAAATCGATGACCGGCGGATGTTGATCTCCCATTCGAAAATACAAACGCCAATTATGACAGGAAGCACCTGCGGCAGGATCGCGTATATGAATACGTGAAACTCATTGCCGCCTACCGCCCGAATCGCCTCGACGGGCCTCGGGTCCAGGTCCTCGATCGCTTCAGCCGATATTTTCGCGATAAAGCCCACCGAGCGCACGGCGATCGCTAAAACGCCCGCGAGCGCGCCAAGGCCCACGGCGGCGACGAAAAACAGCGCCCAGACGATTTCGTGGATGGAGCGGCTCATGGTCATCATGAGTCGCGCGATCGGATAGGTAATCGGCGCGAACGGCGTAATGTTCAACGCACCGAACCAGATGGCCGGCACGCACAGGATGACGCCGAGCGAGGTGCCAAGGGTCGCCACCATTATGGTTTCAAGGGCCGGCTGCCAGAGGTTCGGAACCAGGCTCCAATCGACGCCGAGAAACTGCGCAATTGCCTTCAGGACGTTACCCACCGAGCCAATGCGATGCCAATCGGTATCGTCAACTATAGTGGTCTTGACACTCAGGATGACGAGAGCAAATACGACTAGGTAGATGAGCGCGTGAACAGTTCTGGTTTTTGACCGCGTCGCAAGAATGCGTTCGACGTCGCGGGCAGAGACCTCCCCAACGGTCACTACAAAACCTCCATCGCGTAGATCTCGTCGAGCTTCTGCTTGTCCATTTGCGACGTAGGACCGTCGAACATCTTGATGCCATCCTGCAGCCCGATCATCTTATTGCAGAACTCCATGGCGAGTTGCACATCATGGATATTGCAGAGAACGGGCACCTTGTACTCGGCTGCGATCTCAATGATAAGCGCCATGACTTCCCGTGAGATTTTTGGATCCAGGCTCGACGTCGGCTCATCGAGAAGAAGCAGTTTTGGGTCCTGCATGAGAGCCCGCGCGATCCCGACCCGCTGGCGCTGACCTCCGGAGAGTTCATCGGCCCGCTTTTCCACTTGATCGGAGAGGCCGACCCGGTCGAGCACCGACAGGGCTCGGGAAATATCCTCCCTCGAAAACAGGCGGAACATGGCCGAAATATTACCGACATAACCGAGCCGCCCCGAAAGGACATTATCCATCACAGACATACGGTTGACGAGATTGAATTCCTGGAAAATCATACCAATTCCCCGGCGAAGCCTGCGCAACTGACGGGAATTCAAGGATAGGACGTCGGTACCGTAAAGGACGATCTTACCCGAAGTCGGCTTGACGAGCCGGTTGATGCAGCGGATGAGTGTGGATTTGCCAGCGCCGGAAGGCCCGATAATCGCAAAAAAATCATTCTCATCAACATCAAAACTAATGCCCTTGAGAATTTCCGGACCCGAAACGGTATAGCGAACCTTGAGGTCTTTGACCGAAAGAATAGACATGCGCGCCCAATAGCCATTCCGGGTAATATCGTAGTTCGCGAGGCGGACGCATTGCCCGCCTCGCTATCAATTCAGTGATACGGCGTAAGTGCAGTATAGCAAAGTGCCGCTATTTTTTCTTTTTGCGGGCGTCCTTCGCCTTTTTCAGTGCCCTGATGACGTCATAGTCCTTCGAGGACATGGTGACGAATTTGTTTGACTTCACATTGTCGAGGAAATTTTTCTCACCCGGGTCGCTCGTTGACAGACCAAGGAACGTGCTTTTGATCTTGTCCTTCAGATCCTTGCACAACGTGTTGCGATAGACGAAGGGGTCCTGCGGGATCGCGGGCGACATCCAAAGAATATTGAAGTCTTCAAGCTTGACCTCTCCCTTGTTCACCACGTTATCGAAGCGGTGCGTAACGACAAAGGCAGCATCAACCTTGCCCTGCGCCACGGCCACCGTCGAGAGCTCGTGGCTGCCGGTGTAGACAACCTTACCGAAATATTTGTCGAGGTCCCCGCCGACATTCTTCGAAAAGACGACACGCGGAAAAAGATTACCGGACGTGCTTCCCGGATCGACCAGCCCAAGCGTCGTGCCCTTCAAAGACTTGATGTCGGTGAACTTCGACCCCTTCTTGGTGACCAGCGCCGCCTTGTAACCCGGCCCGTCCTCCTGAAGATGCCCGGGACGCTTTGCATAAGTGGCGAAGACCTCGACCGTCTTGTCCTTGCTATTGCGATCACATAGCTGTAGGGACAAGACGGTCGAGGTCT
>CAYWBS010000686.1:0-2222 GCA_964456215.1 uncultured Hyphomicrobiaceae bacterium | reverse complement strand
TTCCACGACGTGACGCCAGCTGTGATCAATGCCTTTTGACACAACCAAGACCCAATTTGGACTAACAAATGATGTATCAATTGCGACAGGTTGTTGCGCGGATGTATGCCGAGGATTGATGTACCCTACCTACACCTTTAGCGAGCGCCAAGCCGATGGCTTGGTTCACATCGTGAGCGTTTCCGCCGGAGTGATCGCCGCCGCCGGATTGCTCGCGGCGGCTGCCCCCAGATTGCCCATCTCATCAACGGCCGGTCTTGCCATTTATGGCGTGGCTATGATTTTGATGTTTGGTTTTTCCGCAGCATATCATCTTGTGCCTGCACCGACCTGGAAAGGACTATTGCGGCGCTGTGATCAGGCCGCCATCTTTGTCAAGATCGCCGGGACATACACACCGTTCACATTTATCAAGATGGGCGGCGTTTGGGGATATGGGCTGCTCAGCGCGGTTTGGGCCGTCGCATTGGTTGGCGTGGCTGCCAAGCTTTTTCTGGCATCGAATTGGGATAAAGCCTTTGTTGCGCTCTATCTGGTTTTGGGGTGGATGGGTCTTGTCGCGATACAGCCGCTTATTGCCTCCGTTCCTCTAACAGCCTTGATGCTGCTTGGAATCGGCGGAGGCCTTTACACCGTCGGGGTCATCTTCCATCTTTGGGAAAAGTTGCGTTACCAGAATGCTATTTGGCACTTTTTCGTTCTGGCTGGAGCGGCCTGCCACTTTGGCGCGGTCGTAAGCGCGATTTTCGAATAAACCGGTCTGGAGGGGCCTTAATCGTCCGCCCGATCAAACCGGAAACGCTTCCGTTCATTTTGCTCAGCAACAATCCCGGTGACCGATGGAACTTTTCCGCATGTGGAGGTAGCCATGACGCGCCAGGCAAATCGCATATTCGTCTCAAATTGACCCGACGCCGGCATTGGTGCGTCGCCGTCGCTCTCCGGTGCGGCAACAAAGCTCTTTCAGCTCCACAACTACCGACAAGCGGGTCGCGTAATTTTGTCTGCCACAGGGCCGGCATAATTTGCATGCCGGACAGCTTGCGGTGTCACATGTCAATCGTGCCGGGACAGTGGAGAGTCTCGAACGTCAGGCAAACTTCTGGCGGCAGGTGCGGGCATCAGCCCGGACCAAGTTGACGGGCTACCGCGCTGTTGAATTGACCGCTCGGCGAAGCTATCCGCAAAAGATGATGACGGCATGGATGGGTAAAGGGGCGTATCGTGGGGGCGTTGACGCCTCCACTTCTCCAGCAAAGGAGCGATACGCCGTGACCGGGGACAACGTTATCAATCTGGCTCAGCCAGGAACCTTTTCCGGTTCACTCACCGAAATTCCACGCAATGGTGCGCGAACCCTGCTCGAACAGTCTATGGAAGTCGAAATTCTGCACCATCTGGTGTCAAGATGTTTCAAGAGCACGGCGCGCTGGCGTTACCCCCACAGCAGGTAGCCCATCGATAGGCCGGCGGTAAAGCTCACCACGATCGCCAAGATGATCTGGTTCATCATGCTTCGCGTGGTCATAACACTTCGAGTGGTCATTGTGCTGCCTCCGTTTCCATTACAGCTTTCGATTTCCTGGCGACGAGGTATATCTGGCCGCCGCTATCCTGTGGCTCGATAAAGTCCGCTTCCCGGGCGCCCTTTATGGCGTCCGCGCCAACGCGCCCGCTGTAAAATCCTTCACGCTCTCAACGGTGTTGTAAAATCGTACTGACGCTATGTTCTCACGATACATGTTGATCTCGTTTCCGGGCGGCCACAACTCATGACATTTTGTCACGAATCGAGACGTAGCCCACTCCTGCGAATTCAAAGGCTCTTCGATTGCCTCGCGGACGCGACCTGGCGATACGCCAAAACGGATTTTGACAATGGTAAGCGAGTCGTCGTGCTTGATGTCGAATTTATCCAAAACTTAAAATCACCGCTTTCGGCGGAGCATGGCGGGTTTCTCAGCGTCGCCAAGCGCTCTTCGCACAAAAAACCAATGGCATTGCTCGGCTCACGGTTAAATAGTGTACGTAAATCAATATTTTGGTATCTGGGATTTTATTTTTTGAAACAGGGGACTCGTTGATTTTCGCGTCGATTGCTCCTGCTCATAACAAAGGTTCTTTTATTGAGCGGCTGACAGCTCGTTTTGGGCAGCGTTTCCTCCGCGTTAGAAGGCAGTTCAATTTAATCCTTTGAATTAAGGACAGCTTACAGGATGTGA
>CAYWBS010000685.1:0-2226 GCA_964456215.1 uncultured Hyphomicrobiaceae bacterium | reverse complement strand
ATCGATATGTGGCTCAACACGCTGTTTCCGTTCTTGCGCCATACGCTCAAGCATCAGAAGCCTGACTATGCGACGCTGAAGACTGCGTCATCGGCGACACCGATCGAGTATGAGAAGCCCGACGGCGTCATCACCTTCGACATTCTCTCTTCGGTGTTCTTGTCCGGCACCAATCACGACGAGAACGAACCGGTGCATCTCAAACTTTCCGACCCGTCAATTCCGATCGACCACAATCTTCCCGAATATGCCGAACCCGCTCAGCGCTATTGCCCGGCGCAAGTCTACGAGGTGGTGACCGAGGGCAACGAGCAGCGCTTTCAAATCAACGCGCAGAATTGCGTGCACTGCAAGACCTGCGACATCAAGGACCCGGCCCAAAATATCAACTGGGTTCCGCCGGAGGGTGGCGAAGGACCGAATTACGCCAATATGTAGGGTTCGAGGAGCAGGTTGCGGCCACAAACCAGCCGCGTTTACGAACGAAGGTGAGATGGCTGAAAAACTGCATAACCTTCGTGAAAAATGCTAAAGCTTAAGTCTTGGGACGGCATGACAGCCGAGGCAAAATGACAATTATGCAAGGGCCAGCTTTACGCCGGTGGGCGGGCCGAGCGCTTCTCATTGCGATCATTCTTATCGCCGCGCCTGCTGCCTATTCGGAAATCGGTGCAGACGGTCCCGACGACTCTGGGACGCTCCTTGGCAATTATCTCTCGGGCCGCATGGCCTCCAGAGACCGCGACATCGTCACCGCCGCCGAATTCTATTCGCGGGCTTTGGCCGAGGATCCCCAAAACGAGGTCATTCTCGAGCAAGCGTTCCTGCTGGAGGCAGCCTCAGCGGATTGGGACAACGCCGTCAGGCTTGCCAAGGACCTGGTCAAGAACGACTCCACCAACCGGATTGCCCGTTTCCTGCTCGGCTGCGAGGCCTTTCACCGGGGCCGGTATGAAGAGGCTGCCGAGCATTTCGCCGAGGCCCGTCCGGGGCCGATTGCCGATCTCACCGCGACGCTCGCCCGCGCCTGGGTGCAGCAAGCCGCCGGCAATTCCAACGAGGCTTTTGCCACGCTCGACGAGCTCAGCAACGCCGATTGGGCCCAGTTCTATCAGCGCTACCATCGCGCGCTGATCGCCGACGTTGCCGGCAAGCGCGATATCGCGAGCGGGGCCTACGCCCAGGCCTTCAAAAAGAATCCATCTACGCTCCGGGTCGCCGACGCTTACGCGCGTCACGCGGTAAATGCCAAGAACCGCAAGCTTGCCCAGCAAACGTTGCAGTCCCACATCGCCAAATCGGCGGAGCACCCCATTTCCAAAGCGCTCCTTGCCGAGATTGAAGCAGGCAAGACTCCACCGCTGCTCGTGGCCAACCCGACGCAGGGCCTTGCCGAAGTCTTCTACGGCATCGGCGATGCGCTTGCCGGCGAAGGCGGAATCGAAACGGGCATCGTCTTCTTGCAGTTCGCTCTTTATCTGAAGCCCGATTTTCCGCTCGCTCATACCGCGCTCGCCGAGGCTTACGATAGCGCGAAGCGATATGAGCTTGAGATAGACGCGCTCGATCAGATCGAGCCCGACTCGCCGATATGGCTGAATGCGCAGATTCAGAAAGCTTTCGCCCTGAACGCGCTGGAGCGGGTGGAAGACGCGACCGCATTGCTCGAAGAGCTAATCGCTGACAATCCGAAAGACGTCCGTCCGCTGGATGCGCTTGGCAACATCCTGCGTTCGCATGAGCGATTTGCTGAGGCGCGCGAATACTATTCCCGCGCGTTGAAGCTCGTCCCGGCTCCGGTCAAGGACAATTGGACACTGTATTATTCTCGCGGGGTTTGCAGCGAGCGACTGAAGGATTGGCCGGCGGCAGAGGCCGATTTCAAGAAGGCACTCGCGCTCGCACCCGATGAGTCGCTCGTGCTCAACTATCTCGGCTATTCATGGGTCGATCAGGGTCAGAATTTAAAGCGGGCGATGAGCTATATCCGCAAGGCGGTCAGGCTCAAGCCCGATGACGGCTACTATGTCGACAGCCTTGGCTGGGCCTATTACCGGCTCGGCAAGTTTTCGTCCGCCGTCGAGCATCTTGAGCGCGCGGTCGAGCTCAAGCCGGACGATCCCATCATCAACGATCACCTTGGCGACGCGTATTGGAAAGTGGGCCGGACACTCGAGGCGAAGTACCAGTGGGAGCAGGCGCTGACACTGGAGCCCGAGGATGATC
>CAYWBS010000684.1:0-2232 GCA_964456215.1 uncultured Hyphomicrobiaceae bacterium | reverse complement strand
TGACCATGCCCGGTGTCATGCCGCCGGAGGCCTTCCGAAGCTTGGCCTGCATAGTTTGCATAGTTGCCAAACGGGCCTTCAAACTATGCGCGGTCTGCTGTGCCGCCCGCCTTGGCTCCGAGAATGCCGAGCGGTTGGCGCCTGAGAGCCCGATGGCGTTGGAAATGTTGAAGCTGAACAGCACCCCGAAGACCGGTGCCAGCCAGAGCACACGCAAATAGCGCCCGGATTTCCAGGAATTCTCGGAGATAATCACACAGACCGCCGCGAGCACCACGGCTGCGACGCAGGCGACCGAGACGCTTAGATCGCCGCCCATCTCCTGGCGGACGCGGATATTCATCATCGCGCTCGGCGCCAGGCAGGCAATGGACGCCAACGCGCAAACTATGACGCGAACCATGCCCCAAACCGTGACGGCATACGCAGGGTTTCGTTTCATGCTTTCTGTGCTATCTCGTTTATATCATTCCCTTATACCTCTACCTACCATGCCGATTGACAGAGCGTCAAGATAGATATACCTCTCTATGCTATCATATTGATAGTAGTTAAATGGATGCCGGGATTATGAAGGTCGTGACATTCGCCTCGACAAAGGGCGGCGTCGGTAAGTCAACCCTTGCCTTTGGACTGGCCGTCGAGGCGGCGCGTCGCGGCCGGACAGTCTATCTGGCGGATATGGACCCGCAGGCGAGCTTGACGCATCTGGCCGCCTTCCGGGCCGAATACGGGCATGGTGTGAGCGGCAATCCGCTGCTTCTGGAGAACGCGGGAAGTGTGCGCCTTGCCGCCGGCAGGCTCCGCGGCACCGATTATGCGCGCGACTTTATGATCGTCGACACGCCCGCAAGCCACATGGAGATCATTAATGACGCCATCGGCGCCGCCGACTGCGTGATCGTGCCCTGCCTGGCATCGCCCCTGGATATCCTCGCAGAGGAAGAGATTTTGCATGTGGTGAGCGTGCTCGGCAAAACCCCATCAACGCTGTTTGCCCTCAACCGGGCCGATCTCAGGGCACGGCTTACGGCGGTAGTGATGAAGAAAATCGAGCCGCTTTTGTCCAACAAACCGGCGACAATCGCCTACCGGACGTCTTACGCGGAAGCGGCAATCGAGGGGCTGAGCGGTGCCGAGATCGATGATAATGCAAAGAAGGAAATGGCGACGCTGTTCGACGCCGTCATGGATGTATTGAAAAAGGGTGATGAGCATGAAAAAGCCAAGCCTCGACCTAAGCAAACTCAAAAGCCTCAGAAAGCCCGGCCAGCGAAGCGCGGCGGAAGCAGGAGCAAGGGCTGACGCTGACATTGACGGGCGCTCGCTCCGAAAACGCAAGCTTGCCCGGGACAAGCAGATCATCATTCGAGCGACGCCGGAGGAAAAGGCTTTGCTGGTCGAGCTGGCGGAAGCCTTTCAGATGTCATTTACCGATACAGTCCACGAGGCATTGCGGCTGCTTCGCGAGCGAAAGATGGGCAAATAGCGCGAAGGAGTGACAACGTGAAAATAGGGTATTGCCGGGTTTCGACGGACGATCAGGACCTCGCATTGCAGAAAGACGCCCTTAAAGGCGCCGGCTGCGAGAAGATCTTCGCTGAGAAGATCAGCGGCGCCAGAAATGATCGGCCGCAGTTGCAGGCGGCTTTAGAATTCGCCCGAGAAGGCGACACCCTGATTGTTTGGAAACTCGACAGGCTCGGGCGATCCCTTTCCCAGCTTGTCGCCACGATTGAGCGTCTCAAGACGGAGGGCATTCAATTCAAATGCCTGAGCCCGGACATGGACACCACGACATCGAGCGGCAAGCTGATCTTCGGAATCTTCGCAGCTCTTGCCGAGTTTGAACGGGATCTGATTGTTGAGCGCACGAAAGCAGGGCTTGAAGCGGCCGCGGCACGCGGGCGAAAAGGAGGTAGGCCGCCGTCGATGACGCCGGAAAAGATCAGAGTTGCCGCCGACATGCTCAAAAATGGCGATAACGTCTCGCAAGTTGCCCGCGTCCTTAATGTGAGCCGGCAATCGATTTATCGCAACGTACCTATGGTCGACGGCAGAATGCCCGCGTGAAGCGTGTCAGGTCGACTGAAACGGAATTGTTTCAGCACTTGGCACGGCCCGGATCTGCGCCCAACACATTGAGACATTCGGAGTTGAGAGTGAAGCGGACCTGATATGCTCGGCATGAGACTTACGGCTCATGACCCTTTACGGTCCTGAGCAGCTGCA
>CAYWBS010000683.1:0-2239 GCA_964456215.1 uncultured Hyphomicrobiaceae bacterium | reverse complement strand
CGGTAATGTCGAAAATGAACAGATCCTGCAATGTCACGACGTCGCCTTCCATGCCGACCACTTCTGTAATGTGGGTTATCCGTCGCGAACCGTCACGCAAGCGCGCCGCCTGAACAATGATGTCGATCGAGCCGGTGATCATTTCTCTGATCGTCTTGGTTGGCAGTTGAAAGCCGCCCATCATGATCATGCTTTCAAGCCGGCTGATACATTCACGCGGGCTATTGGAGTGGAGCGTCCCCATGGAGCCATCATGACCCGTGTTCATAGCCTGCAGGAGATCGAACGCCTCGGGTCCACGCACTTCGCCGACGATGATGCGCTCTGGACGCATACGCAAACAGTTCCGGACAAGATCCCGCATCGTAATCTCGCCCTCGCCTTCGAGATTGGGCGGGCGGGTTTCCAACCGAACGACGTGAGGCTGTTGAAGTTGCAGTTCAGCCGAGTCTTCGCAGGTCACAATCCGCTCATCGGATTCAATATAAGCGGTCAGGCAATTCAGCAGAGTCGTCTTTCCCGAACCCGTTCCACCAGAAATTACGACATTACAGCGGCATTTGCCGATAATGCTGAGTATAGTCCGGCCCTCGGGGGAAACAGAGCCGAATTTCACCAGTTGATCGAGTGTAAGCTTATCCTTCTTGAACTTTCGAATGGTGAGTGCCGGACCATCGATGGCTAAGGGCGGCACAATGACATTGACGCGGCTGCCATCGGGAAGTCGCGCGTCGCAGATGGGACTGGCTTCGTCAACACGTCGGCCCACCTGACTGACGATACGTTGGCAAATGTTCATCAATTGCGAGTTGTCGGCAAAGCGGATATCAGTATTCTGCACCTTGCCATTAACTTCGATGAAGCACGTTTCCGCACCATTGACCATAATGTCGGCAATATCGTCGCGAGCCAGCAATGGCTCAAGAGGACCATAACCCAAGACGTCGTTGCAAATATCTTCGAGCAATTCTTCCTGCTCGGAAATCGACATCACAACGTTCTTGATGGATATGATCTCGCTGACGATATCCCTGATTTCTTCGCGTGCCGCATCAGCGTCGAGCCTAGCGAGCTGCGTCAAATCAATCGTATCGATCAGCGCATTAAAGACCGTCGTTTTGACGTCGTAATATTCCTCGGAACGGCTCCGGGTGATCCGAATCGTCGGCCCAGCGGGCTTGGGCGATTCCGCGGCCTTAGCGACACCATGAGGAGCAACCACGGCAGCATCAGGCTGTGACTTCTCATTGGCCTGAGGCGCCGATTCCGGTGACGCTGACTCTTGCTCGCGAGGAACCTGCGCTTGCGACTTTTGTTGATCTGTTGCGGAGCGCTTTCCGAACATTGTCTAAGCCCCTGCTTTCTTCCGGCTGAAGCGACTGAGGAGCGGTGCCAACAGATTATTCGATGTCTCTAGCTTGTGTTCCGTTTTGTTAGCCAGTTGAAAAGCAAGATGGCGGAATTGCTCGGCGGCCTTGGACTTTTCGGAAACTTCTTCGACCATCTGCCCGTTATTCGCAGCGGTTCCAAAGAGCTCGGCATCGAAATCAATGACATATTCGGTTTCGATATCGATAGCGTTCATGAAGTCTTTTGGCGTGATTTCGGGGCACTTCGGCACACCTACTTTGTTGAGAACAAGGCGCGGAAGATGGTCGTTCGATCTGGAAGACTTCAAAAGATCTATCAGATTCTTGGCGTTGCGAAGATTAGCCAAATCCGGCATCGCGGTAATGACAATCTCGTCAGCCTGCTGCAAAATCTGCTTCGCCCAGCTGGTCCACAAGTGCGGCACGTCGACGGCAATGATTGGAACATTCTGACGAATGACATCGATTACGACGTCACAAGCCATGACGTCGAGATCGTATTCCTGCTCAAGTGTCCCAGGCGCCGCGAACAAACTCAAGCGCTCGGAGCATTTTGAAAGAAGTCTGTCGAGTAAGACTTCATCGAGCCGTTCGGGGGACGCCAGCGCATCTTTGATGCCCTGCACAGGGTCCTGATTAAAATCCAGTCCCGCCGTTCCGAAAGGTAAATCGAAATCTGCGATCACGACGTTCGCTTGCACCGCCTCTGAAATCGACCACGCGCAATTGTGGCAGACCGTGCTGGAACCGACGCCACCCTTAGCGCCAACAAATGCAATCACCTGGCCAACCGGATCAGAATCCGGATCGGTATAGAGTACAGAGATCGTTTCCATCACTTGCAGCGGCGTCAAAGGCGCCACCATATA
>CAYWBS010000682.1:0-2249 GCA_964456215.1 uncultured Hyphomicrobiaceae bacterium | reverse complement strand
TTTTTTAGCCCGAGATGGCTGAGCATCATCCCGATATAGCTCGCCGGGCCCGAGGCGTAGCCGCCGTTCTGATAATAGAGCGCCGTAATGCGTTCGCCTGCGCCGGCGATCTGTTTCGTCCGGCGCAACAGATTTTCGAGTTCGCGCGCCAAGGCATCGCCCGCTTCCTCGCGGCCGAAAATTCGCGCCAGGCGCCTCGTCGCGGCAGCGATATCGCGCAATTCCCGAACCGGCGGGATGACGACGACGTTCAGGCCCTGCGCCCGCAGCAGGGCGAGGGTTTGCGGTTTGTTGAATGCCGACGCCAGGACCAGATCAGGATTGAGTTTCAATACGCTCTCGGCGTCGTCCCGAATGACCGGCAGTCCTTTCAGTTGCTCGGCGAAAAACGAAAGCACCGCATCATGCGCGGACGGGCTGAGGGCCGCTATTTGGTCGCGCCTGGCCAGCACCGCGAGATATTGGTCGGCGCACAGATTGATCGAGACGACGCGTTCTGGCGGCGGCCGCGCCTGATCGGCAACGGCCGAGTCAAATGACAGCGGACACAGGGCGGCTGCAATCGCGAATATGCCGGCAAGGCACCGCACCGAAGACTTGGCGCGCGGTGCCCGTCCTGGCGGCACGGCAAGCCCGGAAGTCATGCCCGGCGAATTATTTGAGCCCCTCATTCTCGTTTGCCGCACCATAGGAGATCCTAAGGCCGCCATAGGCGGCGATTCCCGCCGTCTCGAAACCGAAAACCTCCTGGTAGTCCTCGTTGAGAAGATTTTCGATACGGCCGAAGAGCCGGATATTCGGGCTGATATCGTAAAAACCTGAGAGGCTGACGAGCAGATAGTCATCAAGAACCGGCGAACCGAGAAATTCAATATCCCGCATCCTGCCATTATAGATGGCGCCGACGTTCAGTTGCCCCCTATTATCAGCAAACAAGTAACGCGCATTCAAGGCGCCGGCGTGTTTTGGGCGCCTTACTTCCCGCGTGCCGTCCGGCTCGGTCGAATCGGTATAGGTATAGGACGCCGTCAGGCTCAGCGGGCCGCCCGGTTTGAGCGCGGCCTGAACCTCGAAGCCTTGCCGCTTGCTCTTCCCTTCGAGATTGACCACCGTGGATGAAAAGTCCGGAAAAAAGAAAAGCGATATTTCGTCGCTGAGATCGGCATTGAAATAGGTGATATCGACGGCCAAGCGCTCGCCGGCGAACTTCTTTTCAACGCCGACGTCCCAGCCAATGGACTGTTCCGGAATGAGACCTGCATTGCCGGCAAAGGTCGCCGTCGAGCCGAACTGCTCGAAAAACGTCGGGTTGGTGATGCCTTTGCCGTAGCTGCCGTGAAGCCGGGTTGAGTGTTGCGGGAAAAGAGTGGCCGCCGTCACACGGTAAGTCGTCGCATTTTCGAACCCGTCATTTTCGTCAAAACGGATATTGGCGGAGAGAAACAACCGGTCGAAATAGTCGCCGCGTACTTCGCCGACATAACCGGTTTGCGCCCGGCTGGCATCGACACTGCTGAAATCGCTGCGGTTGCTGAAGGTCTCGTCCTTGTGCTCAATCAATCCGGTGATCGTATGCTTGCCGGCCACGACGGGAATTGCCGGAAGCCTGGCGCTGGTCTGATATCCGAAGTGAACGCGATCGCCGTCATTCACGAAGGATCCGCCAGTCACGGAAAACGCCGTGAAGTCGTCTTCAAAATAGTTGGCGAATAGTTTGTGGCTCCACTTTCCATCGAACAAACCGCCCTTGAGTGCGACGCTGGCAAGAAGATTGTCCCGCCTGTCGCGCGAGCCGATCGTGTCGTCCGGGAGCCCGTCAAAATCGCTGTCCTCGTCTATTTCGGCGTCTGTCGTGAAATAGCGCACTATGCCATCGACGCGAAGGCGATCCGTGAGGGCGGTGCCGGCACGGGCGAACAGGGTCTTCTTGGTCGAGCCGTCATCCTCCGAGCCCTTTTCGGATATGTTGAAGCCCTCCGTTTCAAAATATGCCGCCGTGACGCTGAAATAAGCATTGTCGCTGCCGCCGGCGGCGTTGGCGGAGAACGCCTTGGTGTCAAAGCCGCCGGCCTCGCCCTGAACCGTGAGTTTTGGTTTGCCCGAGCCTTTCCTGGTGATGATGTTGATCACTCCCGAAAGCGCATTGGCCCCGTAGACACCGCTTTGCGGTCCCCGGATGACCTCGATGCGCTCGATGTCGGCGGTGAGCAGACTGGCGAAGTCGAATTCACCCCTGTCCAGCGAGTTGA
>CAYWBS010000681.1:0-2252 GCA_964456215.1 uncultured Hyphomicrobiaceae bacterium | reverse complement strand
GAGAGCTTCGCGACCGCCATGCGGGTGGGGTAGGGAAAGCCGTAGAACGACACAGCGGGCCCGTCGGCGACGTAGAGATGGGGTCCAAACTCTTCGAGCATGCGATAAATCTACTGCCCCCTCCGAATTGGTGCATCGCGAAATAGCGTGGCGCAGTAGCCCCAAGCCCATTTGGTGTCCTTCTCGGCTCATCGATCTTTATTTCAACCCATAATGCGCGAAGGAAAGGAGACACCTCATGAGGACGAACAATACCTATCTCGCCGTGTTTCTTGGCAGCAAAACCAGTCCGCGAATGACGGAATGGAATGCCCTTCCCGAAGACGAGCGGCAAGCAAAGACACAAGACGGAATAGCTGCTTGGAAGTCATGGGCCGAAAAACACCAGGCCGCGATCGTCAGCATGGGCGGACCACTGGGTAAGACGAAAAAAGTCGGTGAGCACGGCATCACGGACACAAGCAACGAGATGGGGGCCTTCATGGTCGTTCGCGCGGATTCGCATGAAGCGGCCGCCAAGCTGTTCGAGAAGCATCCACACTTCACGATCTTTCCGGGCGAATCCGTGGAGGTCATGCCGGTTCTGCCGATACCGGGCGTTTAGTCGGCGCCCATGGTTGTACGCATGTCTCTTAGGTGACGAAGGCTTTACGGCTTCGATGGCACTATGCCGTAGGACCAGGAGGCCGAAGATGTCCGGTTGGGAAACGAAGAGACGCCGTTGGTATGTCCGAACTGCCATTGGACGGGCGCTGCCCAAGATGGTGACATGGGGGAGTACAAAGACTTGTTCGATGTGTCATGCCCAAAGTGTTCCAAAATGCTGCTTGTCGTGCCGTTTCCAACCGGCGAGCAGGTTGAAGAGGCCGCGGCTGCAGGAAACGTCGACGCTATCAATACGCTTCCACTCCTTCGCCGCCGCGAGGCATTGTGGGAGCGCTTTGAGCGGACGAAGCTTAAGGCCCCAGAGCAGTTGCCTGACTTGCAGGAAGAGAAAATCGATCTGGTCTGGGATACGGAGAATGCGGACGGGGAAGACGCCAACGTCGTTATAAAAGCGGGAGACCGAGTCCTGTGGCGTGAGCCCCTGTTTTGGGAGTGCTGGCCCCGCTTCAATCAGGTGAAGGTGATCCTCCGTCAGAAATACGGGCGTCGGTGTCGTTCACTGACACCCACCGATCGTAGCCAGATATGGCTCTTTGGTGATTCCCTTTCAGCTTCGAGCAAGGTCTCTTTTACGTTTGACGACGTAATAACCTAAATGCAAGCCGACGTAACGTCGGCGACTGGCTGGAAAACATTTCGCGCTTCAAGGCGACACTGTGGATAAGGTCAGCCCTTTCGAGGTGGACGAGGAAGCCGTTATTGAAGTCAAGGGACGGCAGATCGAGCTGATGATCCCGGATACCGGATAGGTAGCCGAAATCTTTTTTTCCACGGAAGATGCGGATTGCTGGCTATCCCGGGCCTGGCCGATGGCTGTCAGCGGTGACACGATGGAAGGTGCGATCGTTTCGCCTTTAAGCGAAGACCTTGGCGGATCTGACCTTGATTCGATTACTGAGGTCGCAACACGTTCCAATGTGATGCCAGTAGCGAACCAGACCAGCGGAAACGAACCACGCATCGGATACGCGCTTAGATGGAGACTTCAATGGACTTCCAGCGATTTCTCGAGTCTACGCTCGCAGACGAACGTAGCAACATTCGATCGCGGAGCATACGAGCTCTCGCGAATTGGCTACTCAATTTGTTTCGCAATGTCGTGGCAGTTGGATTTTTCTTCGTCGTCGCTCACAAGAGCGGAAGGTGGTATTTGAACCTTCTCGCGTGGGCAGGGCTCGGGGCGCTTTGTATCTACCTAATTTCCTATTTACAGAAGTTCAGAGTGCACGTTTCCGCCTTGGATTCGCGTTGGCTGCGCGCTTTGTTAACAACCAGTGCCGTGGCGGTCGTCGGACTGCTGCTGATTTGCGTAACTTTGGGGCTCTCAGTTTTTGTGAATGAAATTGCGCGAGTGCAGATTGAGGCGAGGTAAGCCGCACAGACTTCGCAGCAGCTTCTGAGAGGGAGCAGGCCGAAGAGGCGGATGAGCTCGCCGACGCCTGAGAGTCTGCAACTGGACGTTGCTAAGCCTTGGTGCTTATTCTTGAGCGATCAAGATGTGAACCCTGGGGAGTGACACCATGGCTGGAAACCGCCTGTCCTTTCCGAAAATTCCATCCGGCCTGGATTCGCATCGTAAGGCAGAA
>CAYWBS010000680.1:0-2262 GCA_964456215.1 uncultured Hyphomicrobiaceae bacterium | reverse complement strand
GTAATTCCTTCGCGCGCGAGGTTCGCGACGGCCGCACTGGTCGGGCAAAAAAGGATGTCGCTAAGATGATCAGTGACAACGCGATTGATCTCCTCCGGCATGGCCCGATTAAATGATCGGAGGCCGGCCTCGACGTGCGCCAGGGGAATTCTTTGCTTGGATGCGACCAGGGCCCCGGCGAGCGTCGAGTTCGTATCACCAAAGACGAGCACTGCGTCCGGACTTTCATTCTGCACGATCGGTTCGAACAGCTCCAGCATGCGGCCGGTCATGGCTCCGTGCGCGCCGCCATGAACTCCGAGGTGGTAGTCGGGCTCCGGCATGTCCAACTCACGGAAAAACACGTCGGACATGTCCGGTTGAAAATGCTGTCCGGTGTGGACAATCACCTCGGAAAGTTCTGGTCGTCCGGCAAGTGCCCGGCTAATCGCCGAAGCCTTGATGAATTGCGGGCGCGCACCTAGGACCGATATGATTTTCGCGCGGCTCAACGGACGCATTCACTCAACTCAGACATGAAATAATCGTGTTGTGAAATACATCGCTCGATGATTGATTTATTCGCCTTGGTCCAGGCGATTGTCTGCTCCAGCCCGTCCAGCAGCGCGGTCTTGGCTTCAAATCCCAGATTTTCTCTAGATTTGGTGGGATCTCCGAAACGCCTGCCGGACCGATCCCAGTCTCTCGCAGGCTTTAGGTCGATCGGTGTCGTATTTCCGGTCAACTCATTGATCATGGTAGCCAAATCGAGAATTGACGTTTCGACGCCGGACGCCAGATTGTAGACCTCTCCGGGCTCGCCCTTGAGCGCGCAGGCGGTCAACCCTCTGGCAATATCCTCTACAAAAATGAAATCCCGGGTCGCTACCCCCCCGTTCTCCACCGGCAACGTCCAGCCATGTAGGGCGTACCAAATAAAGGTCGGCGTTACGTTGCGCCAGATCGTATGCGGCGTACCCCGCCAACGACCGGCTCCGAGGATTTCACGCGGCCCGTAGACGTTTTGGAATCTCGCCTTCACAAAGGGCAGGTTGTAATGGGTAAAATAGTAGTTTCCGTACAATTCTCCGATCAGTTTTGAGAGCGAGTACGGGCTGTCATGGAAGAGTGACACCGGTGAATCTTCAGTCGTCGCCTCGGCTTCGGCAAAGGTTTTTTCTGCAACCGCGCATCCGGCGGCCGAATAGACGACTTTTCGCAGTTTCTTGAAGTCCTTCAGGCGGTCGAACAGCTTCAAGCTCGTTACTGTGTTGTTTTCATGATCTGCAAGTGGATTCGCGATCGATGATTGATTACCGTGATAGCAGGAAAGATGGAAAACGACATCGAGGTCATGCGGAAGCGCTTCCAAAACTGCATCATTCGTGATGGAGTCGTAAATGAACTTGACGTTGGTTTGCCGCGCAAGGTTGCTGATATCGGCCGAAAGTAGGTTGTCCACTATGATGAGCTGTCTCGGATTCTGGTCGAGCAGCATGTGGCACAAATTGCTGCCGACAAATCCCGCTCCGCCCACAATCAGGACGGTCTTTCCATCGAAACCGAGCTCAGTCATGTGAGGCGTCTCCCCGGCCGGTGTTTCGTCATGTCCACCTGGGGCTTCATCCGAACCATTGTTTGACGACGCGCAGCCATTTCTTGGCCTGCCATTTATAGAATTCTTTGGTTTCGCGTTGGGCGTGCCCGAGCAAGAAACGGAAAATGAAAACATAGATGTATTGAATTGCGTCTCTTCGCAATCGACGCAGGTGGATTGCGACACTGCGAGACTTGATCAGATTTAACTCCGAATCGCTGTAGCAGGGGACAGCACGCGGCGCGAAGCCAGTTGTCTCCCGGAGAAGCACCGAATCTACCTTCGTGACGAAGGCCTGATACCCATAAGCCGGGTTGCAGGCGACTTCGGTATAGGCAGCCTCCACAATAGTCTCGCTTCGGATCGGATCCTTTAGCGTGCGCACAATTTCCGCCATGTTGGAATGATCCTTCCGCAATGGCACGTAGTGCCGCCAAGGCAGAAGGACGCCGGAATAGTCTCCCTCATAAAGGATCATGAGCGTGCGGAGCGCCGCAGCCTCGAAGCAGCGCGGTGAGATCTGGTTGAGCTTTATGAGACCCTCTTTTGCCTTGAAATGCCGTTCGCGAAGCTCGTCGAAAGTGAGGGACGGCTGTCGTCGCAAATCTTGTTCTACAGCCGACTGTATCTCGCCGGTGAAATCAAAAATACTTGCTCCGCTCTCGACGCCGAGAATTGCCTTGCAG
>CAYWBS010000679.1:0-2263 GCA_964456215.1 uncultured Hyphomicrobiaceae bacterium | reverse complement strand
CAATACGAAGCTAAGTTTGCCAATTCGTGCGCATTGCCGCCGGTTTCGAAGGTAAATTGCGCAAAATCGATCATTAACGGTGAAATTTTGTGTTGCGAAGGGCACGCGTTTTATGAGTGGCGGTCGGTTTGTCTTAGTTATTCTGTGCTTGCTTTTTTCGTATTCCGTCGGCGCCTTTGCCATAATGAGCTGGAATGCAATCAAGCATCGCGAGGCGCCGCAGACGGCGCAAACACCGAAGATAACGGAAGAGTCGAGAGCTCTGTCTCGCCGGGCGCTGACGCCCGGTGCCGAGCCATCAGGTCCCGGCTCCGCTTCGAAAACTGCCATAGCAGCCAAAACGTCCCCTGTTTTGCCAACATTTGATGTCGTTCGGATTGAGCCTGACGGAGACGCCGTATTCGCCGGGCAAGCCGAGCCGGGCTGGAAAGTTTACCTGGAGTCGGAGGGCTCCTTAATAGGTAATTCAACGGCGGATAGTGCCGGCCACTGGGTCATCAAACCTGACAAGCCGATTTCGACCGGCGAACATCGGATAAAGTTGTCCGCCCGTTCTCCAAGCAGCAATTATGGAGAGGTCTCCAGGAAGACCATCGTCGTCGCCGTTGCGAAGTCCCGGAAGATGACTCCCCGCATTGTGCTTTTGGATGCCGCGGGCAAGGAAGAAGTGATTCAAAAGTCATCGACGGCAGAAATCGCCGCCACTCGAGAAAAGCCGGGCTCTAAAAGTACGGCAGTCGCGCGGGCGCCAGAGGTTGAAAAATCAGCGAAAAAGCCGTCAGCAGATTTGCCGGGTTCGAAGACAGGCAAAACCACCGAACTTGCTACCGCGAAAGAGACGTCACGTCCGGACGTGACCGAACCGTCAAGTGCCGCCGGCAAAGAGACTGCTGTGGGGGAAAAATCCAGTATCGGCAAAGAGGTCGAGAAAACGAAGCCTTCGATGCTGGACGGCATTCGCGGCTTTTTCAATGGGGGCTCCAGGGAGAGCGAAATCGCCGGAGGGCCGGCCAAGGAGCCATCTTCTGAGAAGCAGAAAACGGCGGTGAACGCTCCGCCGGTTCCGGTTCCCCTCGTTTCAATCGGCAAAGTGGAATATGAAAAGTCCGTTGGGGAGTCTGGGCATCTGTCGATCAAGGGAAGCGCGCTGCCAGGGACAAGTATCCGCCTTTATATGGGCAAGAAGCACATCGGAACGGCGAGGGCCGCGGCAAGCGGCGACTGGTCCTTCCGCGACCAGCTGCCTTTGCCGCCTGGGAGCTACAAGCTTCGCGCGGAGCAAGTGGATCAATCTGGAAAAGTTCTCGCCCGAGCCGATAAGTCGTTTGAATGGGCGCTGCCAAAGCCGGCGACGGTTGCCCGCATCGAGGAACTGCAAAGAGCAGATGAACCGGCTGCCACTCCGACGTCACCGGTTTCGCCAACAATGAACAAGAACCAGCCTTCCGAGCCGCCGACCGCCGCGGCTGCGAACAAAGACCTGCCCAAAAAAGTTGCCCGGGCAAAGGAACAGGCTGAACCGATCGGCGATCTGAAATTCAGCTCCTCCGCGGAGGTTCAACCCAAAAGTGATTTGGATAAGTCCCCCCGGCTTACGTCTCCGCCGGCGCGATCTCAGCGGGAAGCAGTGGCCGAAGGAACCGACAAGCAGACCGCCGCGCTGGACACAAATCAGACCTCCGTGCGGGCGAAACCGAATGCAGGCAGCCGGACCAAGGGTTCTGCTTCGCGCAAACGTTCTTGGAGCCGTCGCAGCAAATGGAAAAAACGAAAAACCCTCCGGGTCGCGGATGCCAGAGTTGCCAGGTCGACAGCAATGGCCAAGAGGCTGAAATTGATGCGGAGCCGTCGAATGGTGGTCGTTAGGCGCGGTGATACACTATGGGGCATTGCCAAGAGCTATTACGGCCGTGGTATTCGCTACAAAATAATCTATAGAAGCAACCGGCATAAGATTCGCGATCCTCATTGGATCTACCCGCGTCAGCGGTTTAGATTGCCCTAAGTGGATGGGCAGAGGCGGGATTGATCCTCGCTTTGCCTAGAGCATGTTCCGGTCAAATGGGTCTATCTGGTCGGAACATGCTCTCGCTGAAATCGGATAACACCTTCCTTTCACTGAATACCGGCGTAGCTGCCAGCCGTGGGATCGTGTATCTATCAAGCGCAGGCCGTACACTCATATACACGACGCTGGTTAGTGAGGACCAACAATCCTTTTGCGTTCCTCCTGGCCCAAAGACTGAACCGATCTATGGACGCC
>CAYWBS010000678.1:0-2264 GCA_964456215.1 uncultured Hyphomicrobiaceae bacterium | reverse complement strand
TGGGGATGAGCAATACCCGGTTTTATAATGCCAATGGACTTCCAGACGCACGCCAAGTGACGACGGCGCGCGACCTCGCCCTGCTCGCGCGCGCCATCTTGAAGGACTTTCCCGAATATGCCGACGAGTTCAAACAGCAATATGTCAAAATAGGCAAGCGGCGGCTTCGCTCCCATAATGATTTATTGCGCACCTTCGAGGGCGCCGACGGCATGAAAACCGGGTTCATCTGCGCCTCGGGTTTCAATGTGGTCGCCAGCGCCACACGCGATGACCGAAAACTTGTCGCCGTGGTTCTTGGCGCGCCATCTTTGTTCAAGCGAAGGGAACGTGCATCGAATCTGCTCGCCCATAACTTCGAGACCTTTACGTGGAAGGCTCTGTTCAGCGGGCCCGATATCGAAACGTTGCCGCGAGACGGCTCGGAGGCCAAAGGGCCGGTCAATATGCGCGATGCGGTCGCCACCTGTAATCGGAAGGCGCGCAAGCACAGGAAGAAACGAAGCTCGAAAAAAAAGCGCAGCTTGAAAAAGAAAACCAAGGTCAAAAAGAAACCGAAGAAGTCCTGACAGGAAATTAAAACGCTATCCGCTTCGAGGTGCACTATGACGGAAGGTTCTTCCGCTGTGCCGACAGACCCGCGCGCCAGGGCAATCGTTGATTTCTGGATTCGGGCGGGACCGAAAAAATGGTTCGAGAAATCCGCAGAATTCGACCGGGAAATCGCCGAACGTTTCGGTCCACTGGTCGAACAGGTGTCGGCCGGCGCGCTTGAGGTTTGGCGCAAAGAGCCCGTGGGATCATTGGCGCTCATTTTGCTGTTGGACCAGTTTCTCCGAAATATTTACCGCGACACGCCGGATGCGTTTGCCCATGACGCGCTGGCCCTCAAAACTGCCGAGGACGCGCTCGCTGCCGGACATGATAAGCAATTCGCGAATCCGCTCCGCCGTTTTTTCTATGTCCCCTTCATGCATGCGGAGGATATTGAGCTGCAAAACAGGTGCATCGCGCTTTGCCGGGCGGCGGGTGACGAGGAGGGGGTGAAATATGGCGTGATACACGCCGAGATCATAGAAAAGTTCGGACGATTTCCGCATCGCAACCGTATCCTCGGCAGAACCAGTTCGGAAGAAGAAGAGCGATTTTTGGCGGCAGGCGGCTTTGCGGGCTGAACGGGCTCTTGGCACATTTCACCTGTGGCGATGCCGCAGACAAGGGAGCGCCCATGCGGCAGCATGTCGCAATTGATAATTAATGAGAGAAAGCCGTCCGCCCTGCTTTGCATCGTGCGGGGCCGCTATTGTCTTGTATCTTTGGTCAAAAACAGATGCCGGCTGGACAGTTTAGAATTAGAATTCTTCTAAATTACTGATATTAAAGATAAAATCTCTCTCGCTTTGTGGTTTGACAGGATTGGATAATCGTTGACAATCGGCGAGATTGTTTCTTTTCTAGCGGTGCGGTTCATCGTTATCCGCAACGATGAAGTCCGATATCGGGGCTTTGAACCCCGCCTATTGGAGGTAAAAATGACCAAGCTTTATTTTGGACGCGCCCTTTGCTGCGCTCTTTGTTTCCTTACACTATCGATCCTAAACTTACCCGTCGCGCAGGCGGCGGGTGAAGTGAATGTCTACTCCTATCGCCAACCTTATCTTATCGAGCCGCTGTTCAAGGCCTTTACAAAAACATCCGGCGTCAAGGTCAATGTCATCTTTGCGAGCAAGGGACTGATCGAGCGCATGGCGGCTGAAGGCGTCAACAGCCCGGCCGACGTTCTCCTGACCGTGGATGTCGGCCTGCTGACCAGCGCCGTGGCGAAGGGGGTCGCGCAATCGCTGAAATCGTCCGTGATCGAGAAGAACATTCCCGCCGCCTACCGTGATCCGGAGGGGCAATGGTTCGGTCTCACCCGCCGGGCGCGCGTGATCTATGCATCCAAGGCGCGCGTCAAGCAGGATCGGATTACCTATGAAGAGCTTGCCGATCCGAAATGGAAGGGCAAGATCTGCATTCGCTCCGGCCAGCATGTCTACAATGTCGCCCTGATCGCGTCGATGATCGCCCATCAAGGAGAGGCGAAGACGAAGGAATGGCTGAAAGGCCTAAAGGCGAACCTGGCGCGCAAGCCCTCCGGCAATGATCGCGCGCAGGTGAAGGGCGTCTATTCCGGCGAGTGCGACCTTGCGGTCGGCAACACCTATTATATGGCGAAGATGATGCTGAACGACAAACAGCCCGAGCAGAAGAAATGGGCGGCA
>CAYWBS010000677.1:0-2267 GCA_964456215.1 uncultured Hyphomicrobiaceae bacterium | reverse complement strand
AACGGCGAGCCTGCAAACGGCGCCCGCTCGAAAAGATCGTCGTCAGTACATCGGAATGTGTCAATAACTTTGAGACAGCCTCCAACGGAATTTAGTGTAGCGCTTCCTCAGTAGTTGGGGTCATCTCTGCTTCACCGGGGGCCAGCCCCCAGACCCCCGGGATTTTTTCAGGCATGGCTCGGGTGTTCAAAGAGGGTTGAAGGGTTCGAGACGAAGTATTAGATTCGACGTCGCCTGGTGAAACGGAGTCGAGCTCTGTGGGGACACAACTCGACAAGGGATAACCAGGTCGAGGGTGTGTCAAAGACGCATCAGGCTTCCAGGGACAATGGGTCTCGGGAAGCCTTTTTTTGTGCGTACCATCGGCCGTGTCATTTCGCGGAGGATTGATCCAAACTGCGGTAGGCAACATTTGCGGTTTGGGACAACCTCGCACGAATCGCTCCGGATGCGCTGTATAAGCCCTTTGTAGTACGTGGGCGCGATCCTCGATGACCTTCTCAGCTTCACCGAAGTGCAACATGGCCGGTGTCAACAGCCCGATGCCCGAGTGGTAATGTTCGTCGTTGTACCACTTGAAAAACGAACGGCAATAACCGAGCGAATCTTCGTAACCGCCAAAGCGATCCGGGAATTCTGGTCGATACTTCATCGTCTTGAACTGACTTTCCGAAAATGGGTTGTCGTTCGATACGTGAGGCCGGCTGTGCGATTTGACGACGCCCAAGGAGGCCAACAACTGCGCCACGCTCTGCGATGCCATCGAAGGCCCTCGATCACTGTGGATGGTCAACTGATCTTCGGAAACACCCTGGTTCTCAACCGTCTGCCGAATCAAACGCCGCGCTAAACTGGCCGACTCGCAATGGGCCAGCATCCAGCCGGTCACATACCGGCTGTAAATGTCGAGAATCACATAGAGGTAGTAGTAGGTCCATTTTTGCGGACCCAGCAGCTTGGTAATGTCCCACGACCAGACTTGATTCGGTCCGGTGGCCAACAGTTCTGGCTTCTTGTAGTTGGGGTGTTTTAGCTGGTTGCGTCTTTCTTGGACGGCCTTCTCCTTATCCAAGATGCGATACATGGTCCGCACAGAGCAGAGGTACTCGCCCGCGTCCAATAGCGTGGCATAGACTTCTCGCGGCGCTTTGTCCATGAATCGTTCTCCGTTGAGGGTGTCTCGCACCCGTCGATGCTGCTCCGTGCTCAAGGCCCGCGGCGAAGTTCTTGCCCGACGTTCCGTGGTAGGTGCCTCGTTCCGACGACGTCGTCGGTAGAACGAAGCACGCGATACGCCCATCGCCTTGCAGGCACCCTGCAAACCGACATCCTTTCCCAATAATTCGGCAGCGTCCATCATTCGCTCTCTTCGTCTTCGGGGCTCGCGAGCGGAATCCCCAACATCTCGGAGACTTTTTTTTGAACATCAATAATCATCTCCGCCTGTCGAAGGCGCTCGGCAAGACGCTGATTCTCTCGGTGCAGTTTCTGGTTCTCTTTTGCCAGCGGATCTCTCCGCTTCGCCTTCCGCCCACGGCGCTTCGGCGCGAGGCCCGCCAGAGAACCCTCGTCTCGCTGGCGACGCCAGCAGGTCAAATGAGACGAATAAAGCCCCTCGCGACGCAGTAACTCACCCAGTTCACCAGGGCCGGTCGAGCGGTCCGCTTCCTCCAAGATTCGCTGCTTGTAGGCCGCATCGAAGCGGCGACGTTTGGCTTTTTCGGGAACTTCCGCCTCCCCGACACCCGCCGAAGCGGGCACTTCCTGTGCATGATCCATCTAGGGTCACCTCCCCGCCCTCTACAGTAATAAATGAGGAGGTGTCTGTCTCAGTCATATTGGCACAGAGGGAGCGGCCGCAAGGCATCGTTCCACAGTGGCGGAGAGATCGCTGTGCCCGTAAAGCAGGCGAATGATACGTTCTCGATCGAGTATATGCCTATCGGCACGCAGCTAAAGCTCACTCCGCAGTTGGTCGGGGACGATTCGTTGCATTTGCTAATTCGAGCCAGGCTGAGCGAGGTCGATCCGAAGAGATCGGCGATCGTCGAGGGACAAGAAATCCCGGGGATAAAAGTTCGCGAGATAGAAACCGCGTTACAGATGCAACTCGGCAACTCTGCCGTATTGGTATTGCCAGGTGCGTTGAAAGGTGCAGTGTTTCCCGAACCCGACGAAGTCGAGGCCGCACGGAAGAAGTGCATGCTCTTCATCATCAAGGCGAAGCTCGTCAAGGGCAAGCGACCGCCAGCGGCCAGTGACTCAGC
>CAYWBS010000676.1:0-2272 GCA_964456215.1 uncultured Hyphomicrobiaceae bacterium | reverse complement strand
ACAGCACCTGATGGGCGATATCCTGGGCGGTCACCATTTTGCGCAGCGACACTTTTTCCAGGTTTTGCCGCTCCATCTCCTCGTAGCTCACCCTGATCACCTTGGCGCGCGCGGCAATAACGCGCTCGATGCGCGGCCCCTCGACAACGCCCGGCAGAATGGCGTTGACGCGGATGCCGTCCGGGCCGAGCTCGCTGGCAAGGCTCTTCATGAGGCCGATCAGCGCCCATTTGCTGGCCGCATAAGGGGTGCGGTAGGCAAAACCGAGCCGACCGGCGACGGATGAGATGAAAATGATGGAGGCCCGGTCCGATTTGCGCAGCAGCGGCACGGCGAGACGGGTGCAGTAGAAATGGCCGTTAAGGTTGACATCCACGGTGCGCCGCCACTCCTCCGGCGAAATCTCCTCGACGCCGCCCGTCGGCCCGCCAATGCCGGCATTGTTAATCAAGACATCCAGACCGCCTAGACCCGTCTCGATCTCGTCGAAAAGCCGGCGCACCTGGCCTTCATCGCCGACATCGCAATGGGTCATGCGCCAATCGGCATGGTTTTCCGAAGCCGCCGAAAATGCCTCATCGGAAATGTCGCAGATATGGATCTGCGCGCCGGCGGCGGAAAAAGCCTCGGCAACCGCGTAGCCGATGCCGGAGGCCGCCGCCGTCACCAGCACCTTCAAGCCGTCTGCGGAAAGGCCGTCGGACCCGTTCATGGCAGTTCAGTCCCTATCCATTAGAACGCGACCTGGTCGCCGCCCTTGAGGCTCAGCATCTGCCGCGCCTCGTCCGGCGTGGCGATTTCGAGCGACAGGCCTTCCAGGACCTGGCGGACCTTGGTCACCTGTTCGGCGTTGGACTTGGCAAGCTCGCCGGGAGCGATCCATAGGGAATCCTCCAACCCGACACGGACATTCGCGCCCTGCGCCGCGCCAATCGACGCCAGCGGGATCTGGTTCCGCCCGGCGCCGAGGATCGACCAGTGATAGTCGTCGCCAAACAGCCGGTCCGCCGTGCGCTTCATGTGCATGAGATCCTCGGCATGGGCGCCGATGCCGCCAAGGAGACCGAACACCGACTGAATGAAAAGCGGCGGCCGCGCCAGCCCCCGGCCGACAAAATGCGCGAGATTATAGAGATGCGAAATATCGTAGCACTCGAACTCGAAGCGCGTGCCATTCGCCGTGCCGGTGGTGAGAATGGTCTCGATGTCCTGATAGGTGTTCTTGAAGACGAGATCGCGCGAATTCTCCAGATGCTGGCGCTCCCATTCATGCTTGAACTCCTTGAAACGGTCGAGCATCGGATAGAGGCCGAAATTCATCGATCCCATGTTCAGGGAGGCGACTTCGGGCTTGAAGGTCGCGGCCGGGCGCATACGCTCCTCGATCGTCATATGCGGGCTGCCGCCGGTGGTGATATTGACGACGGCCTTGGTGGACTGCTTGATGCGCGGCAGGAATTGCGCAAACACCTCCGGGTCCTGGGTCGGGCGCCCGGTTTCCGGATCGCGGGCATGGAGATGAAGAATGGCGGCGCCGGCCTCGGCCGCGGCGATGGCGGATTCGGCGATCTCGTTCGGCGTCACCGGCAGATAGGGCGACATGGACGGCGTGTGGATCGACCCGGTCGCCGCGCAGGTTATGATCACCTTGCGATTTGATTTTGCCATGCCGGGGACCCTCCCTATGTGTCTGTCTGCTGCCGTTTATGGGCGACGAGAGCGGCAAGCCGCCGGTCGCGCCAAACCTGCCGCGTTTTCAACTCGTCTTCAGCGAGATGCTCGCGGCGCGCCTCTTCCAGCACGCTTACCACCGGCTCCCCCCAATTCGGCGGCTCCGCCTGCTGCCGCGCCATTTCGACGTAGAGCTGACCATAGCGCCCGGCATAGTCGCGGAGCCCGCCCGGCGCGTTGAGGTCGATGGTCTCGAACGGACCGATGAACGACCATCTGAGCCCAAGACCGTCGCGCATCGTCTTGTCGATATCCTCGGGCGTGGCGTAGCCGCCGGCGGCCAGGCGGACGGCTTCGTTCAACAGCGCCCCTTGCAGGCGGTTGAGAATGAAGCCCCGGATTTCCTTCCTGACCAGGATCGGGACCTGCCCGACTTCTTCCATGATCGCCCGGGTTTTCGCGACGACTCCCTTATCCGTCCAGGGCGACGGGGCGAGTTCGACCAGAGGCACCAGATGCGGCGGATTGACCGGGTGGGCGACGATGACCCGGTCGCGGGCGGCGATGTGATCGGTGAAGCTCGAGGCCATGAAGCCGGACG
>CAYWBS010000675.1:0-2272 GCA_964456215.1 uncultured Hyphomicrobiaceae bacterium | reverse complement strand
CCTGAACATCCACAAGTGGGTGCGGCTCTCAACAGCATCGCAGGGCTTTATCGTGCGCAAGGCCACTACCGAGAAGCCGAGGCGATTTATACGCGCGCTCTTGTCATCGCCAAGAAAACGCTCGGCCCCCATCATCCGAGCGTCGCTACGTTGCTTGACAATATAGCCGGGGTCTACAAATCCCAAGGCCGCCTTGCCGAAGCCGAAGCGTTTCTTCAGCGCTCGCTCGCCATTGCTGAAAAGGCGCTGGGTCCGGACCACCCTGACGTGGCCATGTCGCTCAACAATCTCGCCGCGCTCTACTTCGTACAACTCGACTGGTCGCGCGCCGCCGATTATTGGCGGCGGAGCACGAGCGTCGTCGTACGGCGCACGCAGCGCGGCACCCAAATTATAGGCCAGAGCCTGACAGGAAGAAGAAAGAGTGAAGCTGCCCGAGCAAGCTTTACATTCTCCCTCCTTGTCAAGGCCGCCTATCGCCACGCGCTAAAGGAACGCGGTGCCGACAGCAAGCTGGCGCGCGAGATGTTCACCACCGCGCAATGGGCCTCAGGCTCAGAGGCCGCCGCCGCGCTGGCGCGCATGTCGGCCCGTCAGGCCAAGGGCGATACGGCGCTGGCAAAGCTTGTCCGCGAGCGCCAGGATTTGGTCGCGGAATGGCAGAAGCGGGATCAGTTGCGCAGCGCCGCCATATCGCAACCGCCGGATAGGAGAAAGAAAGAAGCCGAGGAAGAAAATCTCGCTCGGCTTGCGGCCATCGATGCGCGCATCGCCGAGATCGACAAGCGGCTGAACAAGGACTTTCCCGATTACGCCGCCCTTGCCAACCCGCGCCCCTTGTCGGTCGAAGAGGTTCAGAAAGACCTTCGTGACGACGAGGCGCTTGTCGTCTTCCTCGATACGCCGAAGTGGGACCCAACGCCGGAAGAGACCTTCATTTGGGTGGTGGCGAAGACCAAGAGCCGTTGGGTCCGCGTCGAACTTGGAACCAAAGCCCTTCGCCGTGAAGTACAGGCCCTCAGATGCGGTTTGGATTATTCAGGCTGGTTCGGCAAGGGCTGCCGCGATTTGACTGGACGGGAATATTCCAGAACGGATCGCGAGGCCCGGAAACCGCTGCCATTCGATCTGGCGCGCGCGCACAAGCTCTACCAATCCTTGTTTCGTCCGGTCGAAGATTTGATCAAGGGCAAAGAGCTGATCCTTGTGCCGTCAGGGCCGCTGACTCAGCTCCCGTTCCAGGTGCTCGTCACGGAAAGACCGGCGGCGAATGCAGGCTATGACGATGTCGCGTGGCTGATCAAATCCCATGACCTGACGATTCTGCCATCGGTTTCATCCTTGCAAGCCCTGAGACGGCATGCGCGGCAAAGCAGGGCTCCTAAACCCTATCTCGGTGTCGGCAATCCGCTTCTGAACGGCCCCGACAAGCGCTACGCGGAATTGGCGCAAAAGGCCCGGCAGAAGCAGTCCTGCAAAGGGCTGCAACCCCTGCGGGTCGCGGGCTTGTGGGACCCGCGAGCTGTCCGGCTGCCGAGCCTCCGAGAAGCGAATGTCAATCATATTCGCGCGCAATCGCCGTTGCCCGAAACCGCGGATGAAGTCTGCGCGATTGCCAAGAGTGTGAAGGCCAAAAATCAAGACATCCGTCTTGGCGGCACGGCAACGGAAAATGAAATCAAATCCCTGAGCGCAAGTGGCGCGCTTGCCAATTATCGCATTCTCCATTTCGCAACGCACGGTGCCATGGCAGGTGAAGTCACCGGAAGCGCCGAGCCCGGATTGATTTTGACACCGCCGAAGACCGGCTCCGAAACGGACGACGGTTATTTGAGTGCTTCCGAAATCACCACGCTCAAGCTCAACGCCGATTGGGTGATCCTGTCGGCCTGCAATACCGCCGCCGGTGGCGCGGATGGCGCGGAGGCCCTGTCTGGTCTGGCCAGAGCCTTTTTCTATGCCGGTGCGCGCGCCCTATTGGTTTCCCATTGGGCCGTGGCGTCGGACCCCACGGTGCAACTGATAACCGGCGCATTCGAAGCGTCAAACCGATCGCCAGATATTGGACGCGCTGAAGCCCTCCGCGAGTCGATGATCGCGATGATTGAGGGTAAAGACAAGAGGCTGGCGCATCCGGAATATTGGTCGCCGTTTATATTGGTCGGCGAAGGGGGCCGTCCAGCGCCGATCAATGAAAGTCCTGCCGCGAACTATGTCGGAGCCATGCCTGTCCGGAAAGGTGAGGGCCGACCTGTAAATAATAACCAATCAT
>CAYWBS010000674.1:0-2288 GCA_964456215.1 uncultured Hyphomicrobiaceae bacterium | reverse complement strand
ATGGTACTAACAAGTCCGGCTATGATACTCTGTTTGTACGAACCGGCTTCTGGAGGCACCAGATACAACGGCATTTCGCTGTTCGGAGCCTTGAAAATAAGCTCTTGCTTTAGATAGTAGTGTCCAAGAATCGCCAGTGTGCGGGACAATCCTTCATAGCTATGGCTGGCTGGCGTCGTAGAGGTTGAGCCGATTCTGATCCGCCTCTCCACCATAGTAGACTAGCGACATGGTATTGGGAGTCGGCACCGCTCGATCCTTATGCTCGAATCATTTTCGATTAAGTATTATAGAAATTTAAAACAATCTGCTCGATCTGCTGGCTTTATATAATATCTATTGTGGGCTGTGTATGGCGGGATAGTTAACTGTACGAAATGAACATTTGGGTACATGCCTCTACTTGTGTAATTGGCAGGCGTCACACACCCGTCGTCATCACGACGAATTAGGGGCAGAAATTGCCCTGATAGGCGACCTTCGGTTTTGGCCCATGTTACACTTCAGCGTAATTTGTAACATTTCTTGCATTCGTCAGCACACGCACATCAACAAATTCAATGACTTAGGCAACTCCTCCTTTGTCAAAATTTGTTACAGTTCTCTTGCGAATTGTAACACCTAAAGAGTCGGCGCTTTTTGCTGGGTGCGGAGGACTGCACCTAGCACTTCGACGACTTTCGACATCACGCGGCCGAGCTGTCTCACAACGGCCTCCGCGTCAACACCAGCGCCTTGTCGATAAGCCCGGCAATGCGCTCGCCGAACCCGGCGAAGCGCTGGTCCCGGGTCTGGCCACGCAGGAAACGAACATAGATCTGCTGCAAAACCACCGCGATCTTGAAAACCCCGAAGACGTGGTACCAGTGGATGTGCCCGCAGTCGAACCCCGTCAGCCGCGCGTAACGCTCGATGGCTTCCGCCCGCGTCGGAAAACCGGCATGCCAGGTGGGCATGGATGCCGCCGCCCGCCACTTCGGATCATCCTCCGCTTCGCCCCAATAGGTCATCAGATAGCCGAAATCCATCAGCGGATCGCCGCGGGTGCACATGTCCCAATCGAGAACGGCGGCGGCTTTGCCGGGGTCCGTAGCATCAAGCAGCAGATTGTCGAGCTTGAAATCGTTGTGGATCAACGCCACCGCCGAATTCGGTCTGATCTCCTTCTCCAGCCAGGCAATGATCTCGCCCATGGCCGGCATGTCCTGGTGCTTTGCCGCCTCCCAGCGCTTGCTCCATCCGGCAAGCTGACGCTCGGCGAAACCCTGCGGGTGGCCGAGATCGCCCAGCCCGGCTTCTGAAGGATCGACGCAATGGAGCTCGGCGAGCACGTCAATGATCATCTCCCCCACCCGGCGGTTCAGGTCCGGCGTCCAGTCAGTGCCGCCGGGAAGCTCGTTCCGCACGACAATGCCGTGGCGGCGCTCCATGACGTGAAAGGGAGCGCCGATAATCTCTTCGTCAGTGCAGGCAAAAAAGCTCCGTGGCGCCAAGGGAAAGACGCGCCAGAGATTTTCGAGCACGCGGTGCTCGCGGTTCATATCGTGGGAACTCGGCGCGACGGGGCCGAGCGGCGGGCGGCGCAGCACGTACTCGCTTTTCCCAAAGCGGATCAAATAGGTCAGATTGGCGTGTCCGCCGCCGAACTGGGCAAGTTCGAATGCACCCTCCGTTCGCGGCAGATTTTGGCGAAGATAGGGCTCCAGCCGCGCGGTATCGAGGCGCTCGTCGGCGCGGACCTCAATAATCTCGCCGTCTGCTGCCATCGTCTCTCGGGGCTCAGGCGATCTCGAACAGACCCGCCGCGCCCATGCCGCCGCCGATGCACATGGTCACCACGCAAAATCTGGCGCCCCGGCGCTTGCCCTCGATAAGGATATGACCGGTCAGCCGCGCGCCGGTCATGCCGAAGGGATGGCCGATGGCGATCGAACCGCCATTGACGTTCAGTTTTTCCATCGGAATGCCGAGCCTGTCGCGGCAATAGACGACCTGCACGGCGAATGCCTCGTTGAGTTCCCAAAGATCGATGTCATCCATCTTGACGCCGAACCGGTCGAGAAGGCGCGGCACGGCGAAAACGGGACCGATCCCCATCTCGTCGGGTTCGCAGCCGGCAACGGTGAAGCCGCGGAAAAGTCCGAGCGGCTCAAGCCCGCGCTTCTCAGCGAGCCGGCCATCCATGACCACGCAGGCTGACGCGCCGTCGGAAAGCTGGCTGGCATTGCCCGCTGTCACGAATTTTCCTTCACCCATGACCGGCTTCAGCGACCGGAGACCTTCCAGGC
>CAYWBS010000673.1:0-2294 GCA_964456215.1 uncultured Hyphomicrobiaceae bacterium | reverse complement strand
CCGTCAGCCCTAGGACTATGCGTTTCATGGTGTACATATTTGTTTCCCCTATAGAAAAACCAGTTGGTCATATGTTGTCGCTTGCTATGGATTGACCCCTTTATGGCCGATCGTTTTTGGGTCTGGACCCAAGCTAGCGCTTACCCAATTCGGCAGTAAGCCGATTGGGTGGCTATACTTTAAGTAATCCCCCTGACATTACGGTTCAATTTCCGCTGGATTAAACTTTGGACAGCTTTGTTTATTTGCAACCGCTCAGTGGTGCACTTTTACTCCGGCGAATGGCGCAAAATTACTGCGGCGTTGACACATGTGTGGTGCTCTGAAATCATGAATGCTCATGAATAGTCTTCGCGTGCTGCAGTGCCAAAGCGATAAGCCATCAAAAAGGCGTAGCAGGCCCGCGAACAGCGCCATCGATGCAGACGTACCAACCAAGAGGGAAAGCAGCTGGGAGATTGATCCAGATTAATGCGCTTGTCTGTCTCAGGACCTAGCATCATAAGCTGCCGGCTATATGGGATCAGGAACCAAGGAGACCATAAATGAAAATCAAGCAAGCACCCGGACGTAACCTTTTGCGTTGCGCAGCACTGGCTGTCCTGCTGTTTAGCCCGTCTGTGGCCATTGCAGCAACGAGCCAGACCCCAAGCGGGACTAACAAGAACGAAGTTGCGTCCGACAAGAACAGCATCCAGCTTGCTCAAAGAGATGACGATCGGGGTCGTCGTAGAGAAGGTGGCCCGGGTAGAGATGCCCGCCGAGGCGGGAACGAGCCACGACCGGGTGGCACAGCAGGGCGTGGGCCAGGCAGAGATGGTACTTGGCGGCGAGTAGGACCGAAAGATGGGCCATGGCGTGGTTACGGCGGCCGTGGACGCCGGTATCGCGATGGCGCTCGATGGTTGTTCTGGGCGCCCTGGGCGGGCAACTATATCTACTTTAGCAACTACAGCGCCTGCTATAACCAGTGCTATGGCTCTTGTTATACACGCGGTCTCGGTGGGCCCTATTGTGGTGGCTACTGCTCGGATCTGTGTGCTTGGTAGGCCGCAGGCCAATATAGCAAAAGCAGCGTTGCGGTAGCGAAACGCGCCGCAACTTTGCGCATCCCTCAGGTTTGGCCTGCCGTTGGTACGCCGTCAGATTTCAACCGGAATACCCAGCTCGACGACCGGCTCCGGCGGTAGCTGGAAGGCAAGCGATGAATAAGCCGATGATGCTTTTCGCTTGACGTCATGCTGTCTACGCAGCGACGCTGTGCGTCGCCAAGACAATTTTCCATGGCAACAGCGCTTCGATCTCGGCCTGAGTTGTCGCCTTCGGCAACTCAGTGAAGACGTGCCGCAGATAGGCGTAGGGCTCGAGATTGTTGGCCTTGGCGGTTTCGAGGCAGCAAAAAGAATAACATAATAAACGAAGCCGATTCCGATCGGCTCATAGGCTAGCTATCGAGGAGTATGAGCCAGCGGACGTTCCATTGTGGGAGGTTTTTCATAAATCCGATTGGGCAATTCCCCACGCCGGTGACACCCCTCAAAATTCACGTAGATGAGCTGAGCGATGGTATATCCGAAGAATTGTTCCTGTGATGCAAGAGTGGCAACGTCAACGTAGTGGCGTCTGAGATTGTCAAAGCCTGAAACGTATTGATTCTTTTTCGCGAGGTCTTCAACGTTGATAAATGCCAACTGGCCAGAACCGTCATCGTACCAATTGCAGTGAGCATATTGATTGCGGATTTTCAGGCAATATCGCATGTCTCCGATTGCACATTCGAAGTCAGAAACCAGTTCGCATTTTCGGTATAACTGCCTGGCGAGTGCGTCAGCTATATCTATTCGTTGACTAGAGCTTCGCACCCTAAACATGGCTTTCAGCGCACCGTCAAAGTCATTTCTTGCCATAGAGACACAGTTTAAGAGATCGATTTCAAGATCAGCATATCCGACCAATAAGCGACCGATGATAGATGCTTCTTTCTCAAATTTTTGGAATGCTGGCATGATCATGACAAGAACCTTTGAGATCGCATTAGATTGTTCCGTGAATGAACTCTTCGGCACACTGCTGGGCCTAGAAATAGACCCGGCACCGGTCGAACTGGTGCTGATCGGCTTCGTAAGCCGCGATCAAAGTCCTCAACGTCTCGTAACGATGTGCATGTGTATCTCGATCGAAGAGCACGTTGTCCTTGGGCGGTAGGCCATCCTCAAGCTGGCTGTCCGCAACGAACATCGGTAAGCGCTCTACAAACCGCCTATCGTGATTGGCTTGACAAAGCTGTGATTACG
>CAYWBS010000672.1:0-2297 GCA_964456215.1 uncultured Hyphomicrobiaceae bacterium | reverse complement strand
ATAAGCGATTGCGAACGGTGTCCACACGCGTAACCAACGCGAAATATAAAAAGCCGCTACCGAGCCGATTGGTTGGTATTTTTTATCGTATGTATGAATTACCCAGTATCCGCTAAGAATAAAGAATGCGAATACGGCAGGCCTTCCAATTTCGCAATTGGTTAAATGACTAACTACAACTATTGTTGCTAATATTAATCGAAACGATCCCGGGCCAAATCTGATTGTCATTTTAAAATACTCGAAGGTTTTATTTTAGTGAGCTGATACCATGGTTTTAATTAGTTGTTAAGAACCAACTGCGGGGTGGGGATTGTTATTCTGGAAAGAGCTTGAAAAATTTGGCGATGCGCCTGCCTTGATAGACCCAGCTGAAGGCGAGGTTAGTTACCGAGAGCTTGGAAGGTTGGCTGATGCTTTTGTCGCGGCGACTCGCGTTGAATTGCCAGAATCCATCCAGCGCCCTCTTCTCATGGTCGAGACCTTAAATGAGGTGGCACCGATCGTCACTTATCTCGGCGCACTGCGCGCAGGCTGGCCAATAGTCCTTCTTGCCGATAGTGCAACGGATACAGATTCGCGGATTTTGGAAGTCTTCCAACCCAACTATATTTTCCGGCGTAGGAATGACGGATGGGTCGGAAGCGTGGCAAATACCGTACCGGTGGTAATGCATCCCGAACTCCGAGTTCTGCTGTCGACATCGGGAACTACTGGTGCGCCCAAGCTGGTGCGTCTATCGGCACGAAACATTTCCGCGAACGCCGCATCGATTGCGGAATACCTCGGCCTTGCTGCTGACGAGAGAGCGATAACCGCTCTGCCATTTCACTACTCATATGGAATGTCGGTGTTGCATACGCACCTTGCGTGTGGTGCTGCGCTGATCCCGACAAATCTATCCGTGGCGGAGAATGAATTTTGGGAGTTGTTCCAGCGCTTTGAAGCGACATCTCTCGCCCTTGTGCCGTTCCAATTTGAACTTCTTGAGCACAACGGTTTCGAACGGTTGCAGCTGCCGTCACTGCGATACATTACGCAAGCTGGGGGCAAACTCTCGGAAGCTCAAGTCTGTAATTTCGCGGCTTTAGGTCGGCAAAGAGGCTGGCGTTTTTTTGTGATGTATGGTCAGACCGAAGCGGCTCCACGCATGGCCTACCTGCCATCGGCAGATGCCGAAACATGGCCTAGCAGCATCGGTCGGCCCGTACCTGGGGGCCGCTTAGAATTAATCGATGACGATGGCGCCACGATCGAGGGAGCCCGACGTGCAGGTGAACTCGTTTACGAAGGCCCCAATGTCATGATGGGTTATGCCGAAACACGCGCTGCGCTCGCCGATAAGGCAGGACCCACACGGTTACACACCGGTGATATCGCTGAACGGCTTGACAATGGCTACTATCGCATTGTTGGGCGTATGGGCCGCTTCGTGAAACTCTTTGGTTTGCGCTTGAGTCTGGACGAGGCGGAGGAACTTCTGCACCGAAGCGGTATAACCGCATGGTGTGTCGGTAATGATGAAAAACTGGTTGCGTTTGTACAAGACGGAGCGCTGTGCGATGCGGCGCGAATGCTTTTGATTGAGCGTTATAGGCTAACCGAGTCCGTTGTTCGAGCCGAAAATCTCGACGCTCCGCCTCTGCTGTCCTCGGGCAAAGTGGATTATCGCAAATTGACACAACGTATCACTACGCTCCGGGAGCGTAGTGCTCCGGATGAGTTAGGAGTGGTACTGAAATCGGCATTGCGCACTCAAACACTCGATCTCAATTACAGTTTTTCCGACCTTGGAGGCGATAGTCTTTCCTATATCGAAGTGCAGCTGAACCTCGCGACGCGGATCGGCTATGTACCTGCGAACTGGGAGGACATGCCTCTGCGCAACCTGCTTGCCCTCACGCAAACCCCATTGGCTATGAGGCGGTCTTGGCAGCCGCTTTCATTAGATCTTGTCAGTCGGGTCATTTCCCTTGCAATGGTTATCCTATTACACACGACCAATCTGCCGACGGCCGGCGGCGCCTATTTGCTTACATTCCTCGTCGGCGCTTCTCTCGCCAGGTATCAAGCGGCGCGGCTCAATTCTGGGCAGATAGGAGCGGTGCTGAACTCGGTATTGATGCCAATATTACTTTGTTATTTTGGGCTGATAACGGCGATCAACTTCCTCTGGAAACCGGTGGGTCTGGAATGGTTCTTTCTTCTTGGAAATTTCGATGAGAATATTCACCCCAGAGGGTTGCAACCGTATTGGTTCGTTTGCCTTTACGTGCAGGCCATCGTCCTCGTTTGCC
>CAYWBS010000671.1:0-2306 GCA_964456215.1 uncultured Hyphomicrobiaceae bacterium | reverse complement strand
CTGATTAGGACGACAACGACATATGCGCCGATAAAGAGGCAGGTCAGTTCGCGGACCATGTAGATCGCGTAACGGCGCTGGCCAAGCCACCAGAACTTTGGAACCTTGCGGACATAGGGCCTGCGCTCCATCACTTCCCCCATGGCGGCAGCAGCGATTTGTACCAATCGACTGTGCTGGCAATCTTTGTCTGCTGGATCGCGGCGGCCGGATCGACGCTCCTCGGACAGACCTGCGAACAGGCGCCTACAAACGTGCAGTCCCAGACGCCCTCATTGCTCGCCACAACCTCCTGCCTCTCGTCGCGGCCGGCGTCGCGGGAATCTAGGTTGTAGCGGTGCGCCAGCGCCAGTGCCGCCGGCCCGATAAATTCAGGGGTGAGAGCAACTTGCGGACACGCCGCGTAACAGAGCATGCAGTTGATGCACATCGTGTATTGCTTGAACGTCTCCAATTGCTTCGGCATTTGCAGATGTTCACCGGCGCTCGGCACTCGGTCATCCGCCGCAATGATATACGGCTTGACGCTGGCGAGCTTCTCCATGAAGTCGTCCGCGACGATCACGAGATCACGCTCGATCGGGAAATTGGTCAACGCTTCCACCCGCACCTTGCCCGGATAGTAATCGCGCAGGAATGCGTGGCACGAAAGTTTGGGTTCGCCGTTGATCATCATGCCGCAGCTGCCACAGACCGCCATATGGCATGACCAGCGGTAGGAGAGTGTGCGGTCGATATTGTCCTTGATGAAATTAAGGGCGTCGAGGACTACCCAGTCGTCACGATAAGGAACCGTGTAGGTCTGAAATACCGGTTCCTGGTCAGTTTCGGGGCGGTACCGCAGCACTTCAAGTTCGAGAACCGGCTCGGTCATGTTGCCTCTCCCCCATAGACTCGCTCGCCCGGCGGAGACTTTGTGATGACCACGTCAAGATAGTCGAGCCGCGGATCATCCCTGCCGTCGAAATACGCCAACGTGTGTTTGAGGCTGTTTTCGTCGTCCCGTTCGGTCATGTCGAGGCGTTGGTGGGAACCGCGCGACTCCCGCCGGTTGAGGGCCGAATGTGCAACGGTCTGGGCGACGTCCAGCATGCAGCCGAGTTCGAGCACCTGGATCAAATCGGTATTGAAGACGTTGCTCTTGTCTACAAGCTGGATGGCGGCAAAGCGTTCGCGCAATTTGCCGATCGTCTCACAGGTCTCTTTGAGGCTGTCCTCATGCCTGTAGATTCCCGCGCCGGCCTCCATGGTCTCGTTCATTTCCCTGCGCAGCCCGGTGACGGTCTCCTTGCCGTCCGCCATTTGGAACAGAGCCACGATCCGTTTTCGCGCGTCTTTTGACTGACTTTCGATGGCCCTGGTGTCGATATCACGGCTGCCGGAGCGGATGTAATCAGCGGCGTTTAGGCCGGCCCTGGTGCCAAAGACGAGCGTCTCAGTCAGTGAGTTCGAGCCGAGGCGGTTGGCACCATTTATGCTGACGCAAGCGCATTCGCCAGCCGCAAACAAACCGGGAAGCGGTGTCGCCGCGCTGGTGTCGGTGTGAATGCCGCCCATCATATAGTGCACGACAGGCTGGACGGGAATCGGCTCATACACAGGATCAATCCCCATGTAGCTTGAGGCAAGCTCGCGGACCATCGGCAGCCGCTCTTCGATCTTTTTTTCGCCCAGATGTCTGATGTCGAGATGTACCACATCACCGTATGGCGTGACGATGGTCTTGCCTATCTTTTGCTGTTGCCAGAATGCCTGGCTCAACCTATCGCGGGGACCGAGTTCCATCGCCTTCTTGCGCGGCCACGGGTCAGGTGGACCGAGGCCGTAATCCTGCAGATAACGGTAACCGTCCTTGTTGACGAGAATACCGCCCTCTCCGCGCGCGCCTTCGGTGATCAGGATTCCGGTGCGCGGCAGGCCGGTCGGGTGATACTGTACGAACTCCATGTCCTTGAGCGGCACGCCGGCGCGATAGGCCAGTGCCATCCCGTCGCCGGTATTGATCGCACCGTTCGTCGTAAACGGGAAGATCCGGCCAGCGCCACCGGTCGCGATGATGACCGCCTTTGCTGCCACAGCACGCATCTGACCGCTGCGCATTTCGATCGCAACGACACCACAACAGCGCCCACTATCGACGATCAGGTCGGTCGCGTAATATTCGTCAAAGCGCTCGATTGAAGGATACTTGAGCGACGTCTGAAACAGAGTGTGGAGCATGTGGAAACCGGTCTTGTCGGCAGCAAACCACGTGCGCTCGACTTTCATGCCGCCGAATGGCCGGACCGCGACATGGCCACTGGACT
>CAYWBS010000670.1:0-2306 GCA_964456215.1 uncultured Hyphomicrobiaceae bacterium | reverse complement strand
GCGAGGGCGGCCGCACCGTCGGCGCCGGCGTCGTCGCCAATATTATCGAGTAGCCATTTAAGTGAACGCAGCGCTCCGAGGTCCGGAGCGCTTCTTCTTTACGGAGACGCAGGATGAAAAGCCAGAACATAAGAATAAGACTCAAGGCGTTTGATCATCGGGTTCTCGATGCGTCGACGAAGGAAATCGTGAATACGGCAAAACGGACAGGCGCGGAAGTGCGCGGCCCGATCCCGCTGCCGACGCGGATTGAGAAGTTTACGGTCAACCGGTCGCCGCACATCGACAAGAAGAGCCGCGAGCAGTTCGAAATGCGTACCCATAAACGGCTATTGGATATTGTCGATCCGACGCCGCAGACGGTTGATGCGCTGATGAAGCTCGACCTTGCCGCCGGTGTCGAAGTCGAGATCAAGCTATAGGCTGCCGCCAGGGACTCGAGGATAGGACGATGCGTTCAGGAATCATAGCGCGGAAAGTCGGGATGACAAGGATCTTTGGCGATGACGGCGAGCACGTTCCGGTAACCGTGCTCAGCCTCGACAATTGCCAGGTCGTGGCGCGGAAAACGGCGGAGCGGGACGGATATTTCGGACTGCAGCTTGGCGCCGGAAAAGCGAAGGTAAAGAATGTCTCGCGCGCCGAGCGGGGACATTTCGCTTCAGCCAACGTCGAGCCGAAGCGCAAGCTCGCCGAATTCCGGGTCGATGAGGAAAATCTTATCGACGTCGGCGCCGAGATTACCGCAGCTCATTTCGTCGCCGGACAATTCGTCGATGTGACCGCCAGGAGCATAGGGAAGGGATTTGCCGGAGCCATGAAGCGCCATGGTTTTAGCGGCCTTCG
Source organism: uncultured Hyphomicrobiaceae bacterium (assembly GCA_964456215.1). Lineage (GTDB taxonomy): Bacteria > Pseudomonadota > Alphaproteobacteria > Rhizobiales > BFAS01 > MnTg02. The sequence goes on along the minus strand of CAYWBS010000670.1, from coordinate 1,460 downwards.
GGCGTCGCACGGCGTCTCGATAAGTCACAGAAGTCATGGTTCGACCGGTCAATGCCAGGATCCGGGCAAAGTCTTCAAAGGCAAGAGAATGGCCGGTCAGATGGGCAATTCGCGGGTGACGACGCAAAATCTGCGCATCGTGCGCACCGATCCCGACCGAGGATTGGTCATGGTGCGCGGCGCGGTGCCCGGCGCGAAGGGCGGCTGGGTGCTGGTCTCGGACGCGGTCAAGAAGGAATTGCCCGGCGAGGTGCCGAAACCCGGCGCGTTCAGGCTGCCGGAAGGCGCCGCGACGGCGGCAAAAACGGGCAAGGACGAGGCGCATGCCGGGTCCGCTGACGAGCCGGAAAACGCGGCTGAGGGAGGTCAGGACGAATGAAGGCGGACGTCACGACGCTCGATGCCAAGAAGGCCGGCACGGTGGATCTCTCCGATGCCATTTTCGGTCTGGAGCCGCGCGCCGACATCCTGCATCGCATGGTGCAGTATCAGCTTGCCAAGCGCCGCGCCGGCACGCATGTGGCCAAGGGGCGGTCCGATGTCGTCGGCACCGGCGCCAAGATGTACCGGCAGAAGGGAACCGGGCGCGCGCGCCATGGCGACAAGAAGGTGCCGCAGTTTCGTGGCGGCGGAAAGGCTTTTGGTCCGAAGTTCAGAAGCCATGCCATCGGCTTGCCGAAGAAGGTGCGCGCCTTGGCGCTCCGCCACGCGCTTTCGGCCAAGGCCAAGGCGAAGGAGCTCGTCGTTCTTGAGCAGGCATCGAGCGCGGACGCCAAGACCAGCGGCCTGAAGAAGAAATTCGCCAAGCTCGGCTTCGAGTCCGTGCTCATTATTGATGGCGCCGCATTGGATCAGAATTTCGGCTTGGCGGCGCGGAATATTCCCAATGTCGATGTGCTGCCGGTCCAGGGCATCAACGTTTACGATATCCTCCGGCGCGAGAAACTCGTGTTGACGAAGGCGGCGATCGAGGCATTGGAGGCGCGGTTCAAATGAATAAGGCGGATATTTATGACGTAATCCGCTCGCCGATCATCACCGAGAAGGCGACGATGGCGTCGGAGCACAGCCAGGTTCTGTTTCGCGTCAGGAAGAGCGCGACGAAGCCGGAGATCAAGGAAGCGGTGGAAGCGCTTTTCGGTGTCAAGGTCAAGGCGGTCAATACATTGACCCGCAAGGGAAAAACGAAAATCTTCCGCGGCCGTAAGGGACGCCAGAGCGATGTGAAGAACGCCATCGTGACCCTTGAGGAAGGGCATGCGATCGACGTGACGACGGGGCTCTAGGACGGGAATGAGAGGAGAAAGCGGGAATGGCACTTAAGACATTCAAGCCGACGACACCCGGCCGCCGGAGCCTCGTTATGGTTAATCGGGCTCATCTTTGGAAAGGCAAGCCGGTCAAGTCGCTGACCGAAGGCCTGACCAAGGCGGGCGGCCGCAACAATCAGGGCCGGATTA
>CAYWBS010000669.1:0-2312 GCA_964456215.1 uncultured Hyphomicrobiaceae bacterium | reverse complement strand
CCCGCTGCCTGATCGCTCTAACGCTGACGACAGGCCAGGTTGGCCGTCCGGGTACGGGACTGCATCCGCTGCGCGGGCAGAACAATGTGCAAGGCGCGTCGGACGCCGGTCTGATCCCGATGGTCTATCCCGACTACCAATCCGTAGAGTCGGACGAGATACGCCAGCATTTCGAAACGTTCTGGGGCAAGAAGCTGGATCCAAAACGCGGTCTGACAGTGGTCGAGATCGTGCACGCCATTCTCGATGGTGAGATCAAGGCCATGTACATCCAGGGCGAGAACCCGGCGATGTCGGACCCGGACCAGACACATGCCCGCAAGGCGCTCGCCAAACTGGAGCATCTGGTGGTTCAGGATATCTTTCTGACCGAGACGGCCTGGCACGCAGATGTCGTTCTTCCGGCGTCGGCACATGCCGAGAAGCTCGGCACCTACACCAACACCAATCGCGAGGTGCAACTCGCCCGTCCTGCCGTTTTCATGCCGGGCCAGGCGCGCCAGGACTGGGAACTCATTCAGGAAATTGCCCGGCGTATCGGTCTCGACTGGAATTACGGGCATATCAAAGAGGTGTTCGCCGAAATGGCGGAGGTCATGCCGTCGCTGAACAATATTTCATGGGAGCGGCTCGAGCGCGAAGATTGGGTGACCTATCCGGTTGACGGGCCGGATGTCCCCGGCAACGAAATTCTCTTCGGCGAGGGCTTCCCGACAGATGATGGACGCGGACGCATCGTGCCGGCGGGCCTGGTGCCGCCGGACGAATTGCCGAACGAAGAATATCCTCTGGTGCTCTCGACGGGACGCATGTTGGAGCATTGGCACACCGGCGCCATGACACGGCGCGCGACGGTGCTGGATTCCCTCGAGCCGGAGGCCATCGCCTTCTTGAACCCAAAGCAGCTCGACATGCTGAACGTTGCGGCGGGAGACCATATCCGCGTCTCGACGCGACGCGGCCAGATCACGCTGATGACCCGGGCGGACCGGGATGTGCCGGAGGGAATGGTCTTCATACCCTTCTGCTTCAACGAGGCGGCAGCGAATATTCTGACCAATCCGCAACTCGACCCGATCGGCAAGATTCCGGAATTCAAGTTTTGCGCCGCCCGCGTCGAGCCATTCGCCGAAGCGGCGGAATAGCTTAATTAGAAGTTTGGGATCGTCGAGGCGGCCTCTGCGCATTGAATTATTTCCGAATTCTTCTGGTGCGCCGTGTCAGGAGCGAGCCCTGCGGTTCGCTTCTTGAGCTATGCAAAAGACTCATAGCTGAGATGCCGAAATTGAGGATTGTGCACTGCAGAAATGTTATTATATTCCTTGGTATCTGGTATACCACGAAGCGGCCAGAGCCAAGGAGACGATCATGAAAAAGCAGGATACATTCGAAAAAACCTATAAAAAATATCCGTTTGCGCCGCTTGTCGTGATTGGTGTGCGATTGGCGGCCTTGATAGCTGGATCAACGAAACCGCACAAGACGGCGTCGCACCGCGAGGCGGGCAGGAACGGAAAATCCCGGCCCGGAGGCGGTGTCGTCGGACAGGCGGCGTAATGCGGGACACAATTTCGCTACGCGAGAGAAAATCCACAAACACTCTGTTGTGACCGGGCAATGTCTTTTGTCCGGTCATTTTGTTTGAAGACGCCGCCTTTTGAAGACGCCGCCTTTTGAAGACGCCGCCTATCGAATGGACGCCCCGTGACTGTGAAGGGTCAGGAAAGTCCATCAGCCGGAAGGCGCAATCCCGAACCGGACCAACAAAACGCTACCCCGCCCGCGCAGCCACGGACCGGGGTCCGTTCAAACGTCATTCTGTCCGAATGTTGCGGATCGAAATACCGAGTGTTAGTCTCCGATCAACGACAATCGTCCGGCGCCGAAAGTATTTTCATTATATGTTTGAGTAACAGAGGCATGAAGAACATGGAGCTGCGCAGCGATTCGGGGGCCAATGATCTCGAACAGGAAATGATTTCTCATTTCTTCAGGACAATTGGAGAAATAGAAACTGTCGACGAGCCGTTCCAACATTTTTATGCGGAAAATGCCTTGCCGGACCGTGTCTATGAGAAGCTATTGGCTTCGCTACCATCCGAAGACTCTTACGGTGCGTTCAACCCCAAGCGCTACAAGAACTCGCAGGGCAAGCCGACGAGGGGCACCATTGAGCTGGACAGGGATGGGATTAATGCGATCGAACCTCAGAAGCAGCCGTTTTGGCAGGACATCACGGCAGTGTTGCAATCCGAGGTTTTCCGGAAATTCGTATTCGGAAAGTTGACGGATGATTTATGTCTCCGACTGGA
>CAYWBS010000668.1:0-2313 GCA_964456215.1 uncultured Hyphomicrobiaceae bacterium | reverse complement strand
GCCCGGGATAGTCGGTCGCGACCACGACATAGCCTTGTTGCAGCATCTGGCGCAAATTCCAGATCGTTCCAGCAACATCAGGGTAGAGCGACGGTGCGCAATCCGGCACGACGCCCGACGTCGGGTGCGCCCAGGCGATGACCGGGCGGCCGCCGGCAGGCGCGCGACCTGTGGGGAAGAAGATCGAACCAGAGACCGGAATCGGTTTCCCGTTCAGCCCGGTCGAGCGGTACACAAAACGATAGGCCTCGCTACTGCCGGGGCCGCCGCCTTTGAGCGGCCACACCCTGATGATCGAGCCCGGCTTGCCTTTGATCTCGTCGGGCTTGATGTCGTAAAGGGCTTCCGCCGGGTCTCCGCAGAGGCTGAGACAAAGGGCGAAAGCGCCTGCGGCCGCGAACCTCGATAACCATCCGATTGTCAGCATTCCCCTCCCCTCGTCCCCAGTGTCTGGCGGCAGGATATCACGCTTCTTTGCCAATTCTAAAGTGATAGACTAGGCGAAACAGCGCTGAGGGAGGTCTCCATGTCCCTAACGTGGTCGCTTGGGTATTTGCGGTGTGTGGTGAGAATCGGCCTTCTTGCTTTCGGCCTCTCATTTGCGGCGGCTGTTCCCACAAGTGCGGAAAATAACGACAAGAATCCCTGTGAGTCATTGTCCCGAAGCCCGCCGACTCCGTACCGAACAATCATTTCAGAACTTACGCGATCTCGGCACGACGACAACATCACTCATTTCATAAATACGTTCGACGAGAACAAGAAAACGATAATTTTAGTGCATGGCGGCATGGGATCAGAGTTGTGGCAGACAAGACAACGCTTCGATCCAAAGCTCGATCCTGTCGATTATGAATTCGAGACGACGGAGGTATGGCTCAACTTTTGGCGGTTGCTTCGTGGAGGAGCGTTGCGACAGCTCAAGATAGGGCGTGCGCAGAACCGAGATTATAACGATAAGATTATTGTAGCGGATAACGCGGTCTTCGCCCCCATCGTCAAGCCATATAAAAAAGCTCTGAGCTGTTTTCAAAATACATTCGGATTCAACACGTATCTGCTGGCATGGGACTCCCGGCGGGACTTGATGGTTGCCGTTGAAGAGTTGCACTCCGTCATCGAACTCATAAAGACCGAAAACATGAGTTATGACATGCGCAAACTATTCATCGTAGGCCACAGTATGGGGGGGATGGTCGCCAAGCTTTTTTTCGAAACGAACCAAAACGTGGCCAGAGAAATTGGCGGCATGATTTCGGTTGGAACGCCGTTCTATGGTATGCTTGGCCAATTGCGCTGGATGTTTAATGGGGAGCCGCTTCTTAACAATAGAGGTCCCATAGGAAACAAGTACAAACCAAAAGAAGTTGCGGGAGTATTCGCATCGGTCCCGGGCTTCTATACGCTTTTGCCAATCGACGCGGCCACTTATGAAGAGACTTGGAACCAGTGCAAGGAGACGCGTCCCTCTTGGTGTGAGCTTTGGCCTAACACATACCCCGTCACAGACTTGGACGGTAATATCGCGGATGCGTACGGAGACACGCACGAGTATCCCGCGTGGGTCCGCCGCGACGAACGGGGAAAAGCGCTTCCGCTGCGACAATGTTTGTCGAGGCCTCTTCCCGAGTCTTTAGCAGGACACATCTACCATATCCGGGTCGAAGGAGAGACCACGCCTGTCACGGCAAGGTGGCGTCGGACGCTGTGTCCGGAAAGCCAGCCGCACTGCGACTATGACGCAACTCAGGACTTGTCCCCAATACCGGACACTTCCATTGACGTCGGGCCAGGCGACGGCACCATTCCTTACTGGTCTGCCGCCCTAGCCTCAACCAACGAGGATCACGTCATCAATCTCAAGTCTGGCTCGCACATGATCCTCATGACCAAAAACGCGGTGCTTGGAGAGATTTACAATATCGTCACGAAAACGCCTCCAAGTAGCGAAGCGCGGCCCCTCACCGAAGACGACGTTGGTGCGCGATGTGGTGCCGATCTTCCGCCGATGGCCACGCGTCAAGAGCTGGAGGAAGAGCTGAAAAGAATGGACGAGACGGATCGCGAGGCATTGCAGAACGAGACGCCCCTGCCGGTGTTTTGGCTGAGTCCTCCAGCGCGATGGAGATTTTTCCAAGAGCTTGGAAGGTGACGTCGCACCTCGGCGGCCGGTTGAAAGGCGACCACGTCCCTTGCCGACACAAAACGGACATTGTCTCGGCATAAAGCCAGCAACCCGCTAAAATTTGTAAGCTGACTTTCTACTTTGAGGAGGAGACCCATGAGGCCCGTGGCGTGCATCGCAAGCCTGTT
>CAYWBS010000667.1:0-2317 GCA_964456215.1 uncultured Hyphomicrobiaceae bacterium | reverse complement strand
TGGGCTCGTCGCCGACCGCGGCGATGAAGTTCAGGGCGTCGTCATAGGTATAGGGATGGGGGATACGCGTGGTCATGCGCGCCACGTCCTTGTCGCCCGCCATTTTAACGATGTCCGCCGCGTCGCCCACGGCCAGCGGCCGCAGGATCAGGCGCTTCGTTTCGAGTTTCGTCATCGCCGAAATTTCGCCGATCATCGTGGCGCATCCCATAAACCTAAAAGGGGAAGATGGCCTCCCATCTCCCCCGAAGTCCCGCCGGTGATGATACCGCGCAATGAGCCGCCAGGGTGGAAGGCCGGCGGCTGTCCTGCCTGTCGCCCTATTTTACCGGCTCCGCCGGCTCATCCACGGAGACATAGACCCGGCCGCCCGACTTGGTGGCGAATTTCACATTGCCGTCGCGCAGGGCGAAGATCGTGTGGTCCTTGCCGATGCCGACGCCGTCGCCCGGATGCCATTTGGTGCCGCGCTGGCGAATGATGATATTGCCGGCAATGACCCGCTCGCCGCCGTATTTTTTCACGCCGAGCCGGCGGCCGATGGAATCACGGCCGTTCCGCGACGAGCCGCCCGCCTTCTTGTGTGCCATGTTGCAATCCTCAATTCCGGGGCAATCGATTACCGCCCCTCAATTCCGTCGTCCTATCGCTTAATCTTTATTTTCCGCTATCTTTTGCAAGCTTCTTCGCCTGGGCGATCCAGTCATCGCGCTCAATCCGCCCCTTGAAGTTCAGCACTTCGTCGACCTTGGCGATATCCTGCTTGGAAAAGGCGGCGATTTGCTCGAATTTGGTGATGCCCTGATCGTTGAGCTTTTTCTCGATCGCCGGGCCGACGCCGGAAATCTTTTTGAGATCGTCGGGCTCGCCCTTGGGCGCCTTGAACAGGGCCTTCGCCGCCTGTTTTTCAGCAGCGGGTTTGGCCTCGGGCTTTTTCGCCGCCGGCTTCTCCGCCGTCTTCGGCTGATCGACCTTTGTCTTGGCGGCGGCTTTCTTCTCCGTCTTCGCCGCCTCGTCCGCTTTCCTGGCCGCCTTCGCCTTGGAGGGCTTCCCGCCGCCGGTCAGAATCTCGGTGATGCGCACGACGGTCAGGTCCTGGCGGTGGCCGAGTTTGCGCCGGTAATTCTTGCGGCGCTTCTTCTTGAAGACGATGATCTTGTCGCCGCGGCCCTGCTCCACGACTTCGGCGGCGACCGAAGCGCCGTCGATGAGCGGCGCGCCGACCTGCGCGTCGCCTTCGCCGCCGAGCATGAGAACGTCGGAAAACTGCACGGTCTCGCCGACAGCGCCGGGGATTTTCTCGATTTTGAGGATATCGTCGGCGGCAACCTTATATTGCTTGCCGCCTGTGCGGATCACGGCGTACATCTTGTCGTCCTTCTCGATGACCGCGCCCTTCGGCGCCGCGGCGGCGAACGCGGACTTTATCGGCCTGCCGGAATAGTAGGGCCGGGCCTCGGGCAGCGCATTTTGCGCCGGACTCAATCTCCGGCGCGAATTGGCGCGCACTATAAGGATGAGGGCCGGGATGTCAATGACATCGGCGGTCCGTTTGTACCTCAGATTGAGTGAATTGTCGGCTACGAGTGGAGGAACGGACGCGTCGTCTAAGGTCTGGTCACTAGGGCTCGTGAGCCCTTCCGGACATTACCCTCAATCGGTAATGGGACCGCTGCCGACCCGGGGGTGTGGTCTTCCACCGTCTGCAACCGCCATGCACAGCACAATTTCGTCTGGACGCGGTGCGTCGGAAACCATGACCGTCATAGTATCAAAATGATCGAATGACCACGCCTCGTCTTTGTGCCCGAGCGGCAGGTCGATAGGAACGCCAACCGCCGCAATTTTTGCGTTCGAGGGAATCAATGCCTTGCCACCGCCAACTGCCGCCCGCATCGGCTTACCCAATTTTGGATGGATCATCGCTGCGCCATGCTCCAAATCCCCGTCAACACCGACGATGGCTGCCTTACCGTAGCTCACCGGCGGGCCAACAAGCAGTTTCACGGCGTCGCTCATTAGTCGTTCGCCAAGTTGGCCGCCATTGTCGAAAAGAAGCGATAAATCCTCGACAAATTGCCCCGCGAAAGGATTTTGAATTACAGCTAAAGCGGCCACCCGGGTTATGGGATCGCAGGCCTTGCCAACGCCATCCGCTTCGATGGTCTCCTTGATGATCACGGTCTTGCGAATGTCCATGGCAGCAACCTCCCTGTAACAAAACTTCGATTGGCTTTGCCTAAATATTCGCAGGCATGCGGGGCACCATATCGATCCTGAAGGCCAAAAGCCAATTGGACTGCCTCCCCTTTTGATT
>CAYWBS010000666.1:0-2318 GCA_964456215.1 uncultured Hyphomicrobiaceae bacterium | reverse complement strand
ACGACGCTCGGCACCACTATTGCCAATCTCGGCATGACCGAGGTCCGCTTCCCCAACCCGATCTTTCACGGCGATACGCTGCACGTGACGACGACCGTCAAGTCGAAGCGGGAAAGCCGCTCGCGCCCCACCGCGGGCATCGTCGAGTTTCTCCACCAGACCTACAATCAGGATGACCTGCTCGTCGCCGAATGCGTCCGCCAGGCCTTTATCCTCAAGGCGCCGAAAGACGCGTAGCGGGACAATCGATCATGCGCTCCCTGCTTTTCGTTCCCGCCGACAGCGAGCGCAAGCTTGCCAAATCCCCGACCAGCGGCGCCGACGCCCTTATCCTCGATCTCGAAGATTCCGTGACCCTGGAAAACAAGCCTGCCGCCCGGTCGAACGCCCTCGCGTTCCTGAAGGACCGGACCGGCGCCGGGCTCCAGAAAACTCCGGATGCCCGCAAGCCGGCGGTTTACGTGCGCATCAACGATCTCGGCAGCGATCTCTGGCGCGCCGATCTGGAAGCGGTCGCGGGCGCCGGGCCGGACGGCGTCATCCTGCCGAAGCCGCGATCCGGGGCCGATGTCAAAGAGCTCGGCGGCGTGCTCAATTCCCTTGAGCGGAACCATGGATTGGAGCCCGGCGGCGTCGCGATCATCGCCATCGTCACGGAAACGGCGGAATCGCTTTTGAACATGGCGAGCTATATTGGATCGAGTCCAAGGCTTGAAGGGCTCTGCTGGGGCGGCGAGGATCTCGCCGCCGTGCTCGGCGCCCGGTCGAACCGCGGCGACCGCGGGCGCTACACGCCGCCCTATCAATTGGCGCGGTCACTGTGCCTGGTGACCGCCGCCGCCGCCGGGGCCGAGGCGATCGATGCCGTGTACACCAATTTCCGCGATGAGGACGGCTTGCGCGCCGAGGCCGAAGAGGCCGCCCGCGACGGCTTTACCGGCAAGCTCGCCATCCATCCGGCCCAGGTGGCGATCATCAACGAGGTCTTCACGCCGAGCGCCGCCGACATCGAAGCGGCGGAACGGATCGTCGCCGCCTTTGACGGCAAAGGCGGCGCCGGCGCCATTTCCATCGACGGCCAGATGATCGACCGCCCGCACCTGGTGCAGGCGCACAAGCTCCTGGCGCGGGCGGCGCTGGCGTCTCAAGGCCGTGAAACGGCCAAACCCAAGTCCTAACCCGGTCGTCGCAGCGTAAAGATATTGTCGACGACGGAATAGTCCTGGTAGCCGAGCCGGGCGATCGGCCGCAGGCGCGACACATCGACGAGGCCATCGACGATGACGCCGTCGTCAATATGAACGCCGAGGACCTGGCCGAGAACGATGGAGTAGCCGCCGGCGGCGCCATTCTTTCCCGGCAGTTCGATGGTGCGATAATAGCGGCACTCGAAGGCCACCGGAGATTCCTTGACGCGCGGCGGGCGCACCAGCACGGAAGGCACGGGCGTCAGGCCGGCGAGCTGCATTTCGTCGACGTCGGAAGCCACCCCCGCCGATGTCGTGTTCATCTTATCCCTAAGCTCGTAGGTGGCCAGCAGACAGACGAACTCGCCCGTTTCCTCGGCATTGCGCTGGCTGTCCTTGCGTCCGCTCGACGCGAACATAACGTAATGCGGGTCCGTTCCGCAGGCATTGAAAAAACTGTAGGGCGCGAGGTTGACGACGCCATTGGTGCCGATCGTTGAAATCCAGCCGATCGGGCGCGGCGCGACGAGCGCCTTGAAGGGATCGTGGCTCAGGCCGTGATTGTTTTCGATCGCATCGTAGAACATGTGACGGTTATTTCTCCTGCTCCGGGCGCGGGCATCCGGCCGCCTGCCTCATTCGATATTATGCCAATCAGGGCGACCATTCCGTGACGATTTCGTCGATCGATGGCCGTTGCCGCTCGTCCGGCGGCTCCGCTGCCGTCCCGATATAGATAAATCCGGCGATACGCTCATTGGCGGCGAGCCCGAGCGCGTTTCGCACCCTTTCATTGTAAGCGTACCATTCCGTGATCCACTGCGCCGCATAGCCAAGCGATGTCGCCGCGACGAGCGCGTTCTGGCAGGCCGCCCCCGCCGACAGGATCTGCTCCCATTCAGGCACCCCGGGCGTCGCCACAATCCGCGATATGGCGGCGATGACCAGCGGAGCGCGCATGAACCGCCCCGCCTCCATCTCTATGCGGCCCCTGCTGGCGCCATTGTTTTCTTCCCGGCAGGCCGCCGCGAGGATCTCGCCGAACCGCGCCCGGGCATCGCCGCGGAACAGGATGAAACGCCAGGGCACGAGCGTCTTGTGATCCGGAACGCGCGCGGCCGCGGTGAGGAT
>CAYWBS010000665.1:0-2323 GCA_964456215.1 uncultured Hyphomicrobiaceae bacterium | reverse complement strand
CCTGCCGGGCTTCCAGGTTCCGTTCTCCGAGCGCGTAAGATCGGAAGCCAAGGTGCCGACGATGGCTGTCGGGCTGATCAAGGAGGGCGAACATGCCGAAGCCATCCTGCAGAAGGGCCAGGCTGACTTGATTGCGATCGCCCGGGAGTTGATGTGGTATGCCGACTGGCCCGCCCATATGGCCAAGGCAATGGGCCTCAAGGACTATGAGGTCATGCCTGAGCGCTACGCCCATCGTCTCAAACTGCGGGATGCGCAGGCGGAGATGCCATCGAACCAGCCTACCACGGATAACTATGCGATCCTCTCGGAGCTGGCCGGCAAAACTATTCATCCAGATTGATACGCCGTTTCGCGAAGGCGGCGCGCGCATCACGCGTACCACCCTCGGCCTCTCATTCTCAATTGTCGCAAACGGCGCGTCTCAGCTCGTCGCAGCGCAATCAGTCGCGAAACTCCGCACTCGTGTAGCCCTGCAAATAGAGGAGAGCCGTCAAATCGCCGTGGTCGATGCGCACCCGCGCTGCGGCGGCGACTTTCGGCTTGGCGCGGAAGGCGACCCCGAGGCCGGCGGCTTTCAGCATGGCGAGATCGTTGGCGCCGTCGCCGACGGCGAGCGTTTGCCGGAGGTCAAGTCCAGCCTCCTTCGCCAGGCGCTTCAGGGCCTTCAGTTTCGCGTCCCGGCCGACGATAGGCCTGCGCACCTCTCCGGTCAGCAGCTCATTTTCAATTTCCAGGATATTGGCCTCGTCGGTTTGAAAGCCGGCCATGCGGGCGACGCGGCTCGTGAAGTAGGTGAACCCGCCGGAGATAAGGGCCGTTCTCGCGCCATTGGCGCGCATGGTCCGCGCCAGCGTCCGGGCTCCCGGCATCAATTCGATCCGCTCATCGATCACCCTTTGCAGCGTGTTGGCGGGCAGCCCCTTCAAGAGCTTCACACGCTCTTCGAGGGCCTGCTCGAATACGAGGTCACCGCGCATCGCTTTCTCGGTGATCGCCGAAATATGGTCTCTCAGGCCGGCAAAATCCGCAATTTCATCGATACATTCCTGCCGAATGATCGTTGAATCCATGTCGGCGATCAGGAGCGCCTTGCGCCGGCCGGCGGCGGGCAAAATAGCGACATCCATTGGCCGCCCCTCAAAGTGGCGGCGCAGCGCGGCAGTCTGTTCCGAAACGTCGCTATCCTGGCCAGCTTCGAACGGAACTTCGGCGGCCTCGCCCCTCGCAAGCCAGCGTGGCGGTCCCGGCACGGTCAATCGATTCATCACATCAGCCACAATGTCTTCGGAAAGTTCATTTCCGCCCGGCCGGCCGATGAGGGAAAGGCAAAATGCGGTCATGGCAGCGAGACTCAAGAGCCCTTTCTAAGCTCCCAATTGCGAGAAAAATGACAAGCAAGGCATCGGCGATACGCTTGCCGGCAAACGCCGGGGCGCATTAAAACCAAGTCATGACAGAGCACAACGCCGTTCTTATTGCAGGACCGACGGCGAGCGGCAAGTCGGCCTTGGCGCTCAAAATCGCCGAATCTTCTGGCGGCGTCATCATCAACGCCGACTCCATGCAGGTTTACCGAGAGCTCCGCATTCTGACCGCCCGGCCCTCCGAGGCGGACGAGAACCGCGTTCCGCACCGCCTTTATGGCTCAGTTCCGGGCAGTGTTGCCTATTCCGTCGGCCGCTGGATTTCTGATTGCGCGCAAATTCTCGACTCCGCCAAAAAGGACGGACTCACACCCATCTTTGTCGGCGGTACGGGGCTTTATTTCAAGGCGCTCATCGAGGGTCTTTCGCCTATTCCCGACATCCCGCCGGAAATTCGCGATCATTGGCGGAATCAGGCGGAAAAGCTTGGAAGTGAGGGCCTCCATCAAATCCTCCGGGATCGCGACCCGGCGATGGCGGCCCGCCTCAGACCATCGGACCCGCAGCGTCTGGCAAGGGCACTTGAAGTATTGGATGCGACAGGCTGTTCTCTCGGTCAATGGCAGGATGAGCCGGGTGAGCCTCTCATAGACCCGGAATGCGCGACGAAACTTGTCATCGCGCCGCCCCGGGAGGTGTTTTATGAGCGCATCGATGCGCGCCTCGGCCACATGCTCGACGAAGGCGCCATCGAAGAAATCAATGCTCTGAAAGAGCTCGCCCTGCCGCCGGACCTGCCCATAATGCGCGCCTTAGGGGTGAAACCCCTGCTGAGATATCTAGACGGCGAAATCGCGCTGCAGGCGGCCGCAGAGCAGGCGAAAACAGAGTCACGGCGCTACGCGAAGCGGCAATTGACCTGGTTTAAGCGCAATATGATGTCGTGGAATTGGCGT
>CAYWBS010000664.1:0-2324 GCA_964456215.1 uncultured Hyphomicrobiaceae bacterium | reverse complement strand
ACGCTTGGCGGCGGGTTTGCCTCAGTGTTCATGATCTGACGCGGGCGTGTTCGAGTCCGCAAAAGCTTTGCATCGCACCTTCAAATGCTCCACCGCCAAAAGCTATCACGCCGTGTCGCAGCTCGCGCTTCAGCGAGCTAACAGAGAAATGCGGATGAGGTTTTCGGCACACACACCGGGTGGAATTTTCGGTCAGTCTGGAGAGGCCACGTGCGGTCCCAGGTCGGTTAGATCGTGATGATCAATTCCTCGCAAAAAGTTGGCCCCGCGAAGGGCGACAGATCGGCACGCTACAAGGAAAGTAGCCTAACTTTGGTCGGGGCCGTGTCGATGGGCACCGGCGTGATGATTGGCGCCGGCATCTTCGCTTTGACGGGCCAGGTTGCCGAACTGGCGCGCGAGTGGTTCCCGTTCGCGTTTCTGGGCGCCGCAGTGGTGACAGCCTTCAGCGCCTATGCCTATGTCAAGCTGTCCAATGCGTATCCGTCGGCGGGCGGAATCGCCATGTTCCTGGAAAAGGCTTACGGCAAGACCACGATGACGGGTGCTTGCGCGTTGTTGATGTATTTTTCCATGGTCATCAACGAGAGCCTCGTCGCCCGTACGTTCGGCACATATACGTTGCAGCTGTTCGATACTGGCGGCGCAGACTGGCTGGTGCCTGGGCTCGGTGTGGCGTTGCTTTCATTCGCCTTCCTCGTAAACATCCTGAGCAACCGTTTCATCCAAACCTTCTCGTTCTTCATGGCCTTCCTGAAGATCGGCGGCATCGCGGTCTTCGGCATTGCCGGGCTCTGGGTCGCGGGTCTGTCCTTCCAGAGCGTGTCACTTGCGCCTGAGGAGACGAGCGCCGGCGGCTTCCTCAGTGGGGTGGCGTTGGCCATCCTGGCCTATAAGGGCTTCACGACTATCACGAACAGCGGTGGCGAGATTGTCGAGCCGCACAAGAATGTCGGCCGAGCCATCGTCATCGCCATCAGTATTTGCGTGGTCGTCTACCTTCTGGTGGCGTTGGCCGTCGGCGCCAATCTGACTATCGAGGAGATCGTCAAGGCGCGGGACTACGCCTTGGCGGAGGCGGCGCGGCCTGCCTTTGGCAACTATGGCCTGTGGTTCACCGTCGGCTTCGCGATCATCGCCACGGTATCCGGCGTGATCGCCAGCGTGTTTGCCGTTTCGCGGATGCTGGCCATGCTCACCGACATGAAACTTGTGCCACATAGTCATTTTGGAATGCCCGGGAGCATTCAGAAGCACACCTTGGTTTATACGATCGTGGCGGCCATGGTTCTAACGGTGTTTTTCGATCTTGGCCGGATCGCCGCGTTGGGAGCCATTTTCTATATCGTGATGGATATCGCTGTGCAGTGGGGCGTGTTCCGCCACCTCAGACAAGAGATCCAGGCGAATGCTTTTATTCTGATCGCGGCGATCGTGTTGGACGTCGCCGTGCTCGCCGCGCTGCTGATGATCAAGGCATCGACGGACCCAGTGGTGATTTACGCGGCGGCGGCGGGAATGATCCTGATATTTGCCGGCGAACTAGTGTTCTTGCGGGCCAAATAGCGGGCTCGGGACCGAACGCTTAGACTATTACGTTTGTCGTCACAGGATCTCGATCGGACGCGGTCAATCTTACTCATCTATACAAGCCGCTTTCTTTTGGTTGGGGCCAGAAATGAAGGATTTTACGACGCGACAGCAAGTCGAGGATGTGTACCGCGGGCTTGCGCGGCACTATGACCGGGCTGCGCGTGTGCTCGACGCTTTAGGCTTCGGTTATGATCGACTCCGTCGCAAGGCGGTAGACACGCTGATGCTGAAGCAAGGTGATACTGTCCTGGAGATCGGCTGCGGAACGAGTGTCAATTTCGGGATGCTTGAAGAGCGCATAGGATCTTCCGGGCGAATCATTGGTATCGATCTCACTCGAGAAATGTTGGACCAAGCACAGAAGCGGATCGACGAGGCGGGCTGGAACAACATCGAACTCCTAGAATGCTCAGCCAAGGATTACGCCTTCCCGGAGCAAAGCCTCGACGCGGTCGTTTCTACTTTCGCCCTGACTTTGGAACCTGATTACGATTCGGTGATCACTTCGGTCGCGCACGCACTCCGTCCCGGCGGAGGATTTGCCATCGCTGACTTGAAGCTAGCCCGTGGTTGGCCTCTGCTCTTTCTACCAGTCCTCCTCATTGTCGTCCGCCCATTCGCCGTTTCGCTGAAGTTGGCGAAACGCCATCCCTGGGAATCCATGCAACGTCACCTGGGCCAACTGAAGATGACCGAGTATTTGGAAGGATATCTCTATGTCGCTTCCGCGG
>CAYWBS010000663.1:0-2333 GCA_964456215.1 uncultured Hyphomicrobiaceae bacterium | reverse complement strand
CCCGGAATATTCTTGTGGGGCATTGGCCGCCAAACCGTTTCTTTGTGGAGATTTCCGGGCTTAGGCGCGCGCGGGAAAATATCAATGAAAATCGTTCTTCCTGCTCTCCAAAGCTTCATCGCCTGCCTGTTGGTGACCACCATTGCGCCTCGAAGAGTTCGAGGCACAGGAGAACGGTAATCCCGGGTTCGATAACCGGCAGGCTCTGAAGGAGAGGTTTGTTTTGAAACTTTGGCGCCGGTATGCCCGGCAAGCTCAAGTGAAGCGGCATTTGCCGGCAATTGGGAATGCAGACAAAGTCCGAAAACAGCGCCCAGGATTTGCCGGGATCGATACCGCCCCTCCGCCGTCCAACGTGTCCGGCGCATGTGCCCTAATGTCCGGCGGAAATCAATTTGTCATGTTCATCGAGCAGCGGCACACCAAATTCGTGCAAAATCGCATTCATCTCGCCCTGACTGTCCGAGATCAGACGGTTGAGCTGACGCTTCCACTCACGCTCATTCGGCCGGACGCCCATGGTGATCCGATAGGCCATCCTGGGGCCTTCAGCTTCCTTTACGAGGGGGACAATAGTAAACTTGACTTTGCTTTTCCTGGCGTAATACCCGCCAATCGGTCCCCACAGGAGCCCAGCGTCGAGTTCGCCGGAGACCACGTCCTTGATCATGCGTTCCGCCGGGGAGAAAAAACGCCTATCAACGACAAGAGGGAACGGTTTGGCGTTCGCCAAAAGATCATATTTGGCAAGCAACGTTGCGGGCGGCGTGCCCGCGATGACCCCGATTCTCTTATCCTTCAAGCGAGGATCGCTGAGAGTTTTAACCCCGGCCAGGCCGCCCTTCGCGGGGTAGAGAAGAACGTAGGAAGAGCGGTAGTAGTGGTTGGTGTTCAAAACGAGCTCATGGCCCTGGGAATATCCTATGACGAGATCGCATTTGCGCGCCGCCAGCGTGTTTCGAATAAAGCCCCTGACTTGGGGAAACCAGGTATAGGTGACCGGAATCCCGAGCTTTTTACCGAGCAGCTCGGCGATTTTGTTCTCGAAGCCTGTCTGCTCCTTGTTGGAAAATGGCAGATTGGCCGGATCGGCGCAGACACGCAGCTCCGAACGAACGACCAAATCCGTCGTCTGGGCGTGGGCGGGTGCTGTCGCGTTTAGAGAACCCGCCAGCAGTGCAACAAGACAGCCAAGCCATCTAACCACTTATGCAACCCTCTTCATCTTGCCGGGCCTGGTCCGATTTGTCCTCTCTTTTCGCGGGCCGTCCGCGTCCGAGGACACCGTCGGATCGTGCTTTGAGATAAACATAAATATCATCGATGTAGCACATGACGTTCGGGTTGGTGCCGAGAGCGGGCATCTTGCTTTGCCTGGCCGCGGTTATGACTTCCCGGCCATTGACCACCGCGTCAAGAAACTTGACATAATCCAAACTCTTTAATGAATCGATCAGTGGCGGCGCGTAAGAGCTGCCCTCGCCTTCCGGCCCATGGCACACGTGGCATTCGGAATGGTAGCGGCGGAAACCGCTATAAGTATACCAGTCCACGGTGCCATCTTCCTTGATGTTATAGGTCGGGTTGTCATCCTTGTCGAAATATTTGCCATTCTCTGAGCGAACAGCCGGACCAGCCGCCCAGACAGCCGAACTTAGAATGAGCACCGAAAGACCGAAGATAGCCGCGACAAAATTGCCGTAATTTCCTAATTTCGAAACATTCATAATTCTACTCGACCACGTAGCACGCTTTGCAGGCATCGAATTAGACGAACTGTACTTTAGGGGCGGCTTGCGCAATTAGAAAGAACACAGCGATGCGAATTTACGCACATCGCTGTGTTCCATAAGTGTTGAGCTCGCTTGCCGAGCGGACTCGCTTACGGTAGCGAGAACACGGTCAGTTGACCGCCGAGCGCCGTGTAGTTGGACAAGGCAGCATAGCCGCCAACCGCGCCGAGGCCATCTGTCGGTTTTGTCAGACCGGCTGCAAGACCGATACCGGCCCAGCCGCCAATGCCGGACAGAACCGCGACATGCTGTTTGCCGCCATGCTCATAGGTCATCACATTGCCGATGATGCCGGACGGAGTCTTGAACTTAAAGAGTTCCTTACCCGAGCTGGCGTCGACAGCCTTGAGATAGCCTTCGAGAGTGCCGTAAAAGACGATATCGCCGGCGGTTGCAAGAGCGCCCGACCAAACCGAGAACAATTCCTTGTTTGACCAGACGATTTTGCCGGTTGCCGCGTCCCAGGCAATGAAAGTGCCCATGTGGCTGTCACCCGGAGGCGGATACATGGAAAGCGTTGCGCCAACATAAGGCTGACCG
>CAYWBS010000662.1:0-2334 GCA_964456215.1 uncultured Hyphomicrobiaceae bacterium | reverse complement strand
TGGCTGATTCGCCCGACCTGAATGCGGGCGCGATCATGACGCAGGCACTCCTTGAGACGGCGTTCGACGGCACGGTTATTGCGTCGTTCCTCCATATCGATGAAGTCGATCACAATCAGGCCGGCCAAGTCGCGCAAGCGAAGCTGCCGGGCGATCTCTTCCGCCGCTTCGACATTCGTCTTGAGGGCGGTGTCCTCAATATTGTGCTCTCGTGTGGCCTTGCCCGAATTAACGTCGATCGCGACAAGGGCTTCGGCCTGGTTGATGACTATGTAACCGCCGGATTTCAGCGTCACATAGGGACTGAACATGGCGTTCAGCTGGCGCTCGATCTGATGGCGGATAAAGAGCGGCTCGGTATCCTTGTAGGGCTGCACGTTCTTGGCATGGCTCGGCATCAGCATGCGCATGAAGTCCTTGGCCTCGCGATAGGCCTCTTCGCCGGCGACGAGAACTTCACTGATCTCTCGGGAATAAAGGTCGCGGATTGAACGCTTGATCAGATTTCCTTCTTCGTAGACAAGCGTCGGCGCGGTCGATTTAAGCGTCAAATCCCTGACGTTTTCCCAAAGCCGCAACAGGTACTCGAAATCGCGCTTTATCTCCGACTTTGTACGCGACGCGCCGGCGGTGCGGATAATCAATCCTGTTCCGGGCGGCACTTCGAGCTCGGCAGCGATCTTGCGCAGCCGTTTGCGGTCGGCGGGGTTTGTAATTTTCCGTGAAATTCCTCCGCCGCGCGCTGTATTCGGCATCAAAACGGTATAGCGTCCGGCGAGCGACAAGTATGTGGTCAGCGCCGCTCCCTTGCCGCCTCTCTCTTCCTTGACAACCTGAACAAGGATGATCTGGCGGCGCTTTATGACTTCTTGGATATTGTAGACGCGGCGCCGTTTGCGAACACGGTCGGGGACTTCCTCCATCGCATCTTCGCTGCCGACGGATTCTACTTCACCGTGTCCATTGCCAGCCCGAAACCGTTCCCCGTCCCTCCCTCGGACCTCTTCAACGCCGAGATCCTCGACCAGTCCGTGGGCTTGGGGCGCGTCCCGGAAATTGTCCTCGTCAGTGACTTCGCGGTCGGCGTCTTGTTCAGGCCCGCCGGAAACGGGCTCCGAGGCAACGTCACTTGCTGCCGGTAGAGCCGCCAAGGGCAGGGGGTCATTATCTTGTGGTTGTTCTTTCGCGGATCCGATTGCGGCGTCTTCTATGGAACCGTCCGTCCCACCGCCATCCGCCGGGTCTTTGTCTATTTCATCAAAAGCCGTTTCTTGGCGCGCCCCGATTTCGTCTTCCGCGGCGGCCTCGGCCTCGGCGCGGATTTGTTCCGCGGCTTCCTCCTCAAGCAGGAGCTGCCGGTCCGCGACCGGGATTTGATAATAATCGGGATGGATTTCGCTGAAGGCGAGGAAGCCGTGACGGTTGCCCCCGTAGTCGACGAATGCCGCCTGTAGCGAGGGTTCGACGCGGGTTACCTTGGCGAGGTATATATTGCCCCGCAATTGCTGTTTGACGGCAGATTCATAATCGAATTCCTCGACTCGATTGCCGCGCAATACTACGACCCGCGTCTCTTCCGGGTGCGCGGCATCGATAAGCATCTTGTTTTCCATAAAAAATCTCCACCGCATCGGCGTCGGCCCGGCGCCGCACTTTGCCGAAATCGACAAAGCGGGCAGGGTCGCGCCAGTATGCGTTTGTGTATTTGTGGCGCAAACGGCCGGGTAAGCTTTGTTCAATTAGCTTCCCAACAGGGGACCGAAACATCCGCTGAGGTCTTCCGTGATGACCAACGGAGTCTCCGAAGGGATGGGGACGGTCCTTGTTGCGCTTCTGTGCCATAATCTTCAATTGCCAGCCGGACCTTTGATTCATCCGGCGTATACGCCTGTTCTTGAACAGGCCGATAATTCCGTATGCGACATCTCGTTTCGTGTCGCTGATCAGCTATTACATGCACCGGGACGGTATGATTCGCGTACGATCCTCATCCCGTCTGGTGCGATAAACCCGCTTTGTTCAGTCCGCCAACTAGGCGCGTTTGCCGCCCACGGCAGTTGCCTTAAAACGCGGAACCCGTCCGTATGCGAACTCTAGCTTAGCGCTCACCACGGACTTGCGCTTCGATTGGGTTGACACGCCATGTCATCTCCGCAACGCGTTCTGAAATGCCGATAATCGGCCATTACAACCGTCGGCCCCGATCCGGCACCGCCATCGCAGTTTGCCTAAAGGCGTCAACTCCACTCTATTACGAACAGATGGGGGCTTTTGGCAACCCTGTCAAATCCGCAACCACCAGAAATAATGCAGTAAGGACAACAGCATTATTTC
>CAYWBS010000661.1:0-2335 GCA_964456215.1 uncultured Hyphomicrobiaceae bacterium | reverse complement strand
AATGGCCGGTTGACGGCCACTGATCTCGCGGAAAGGGTCGGCCTGACAACGAGCCCCTGCCTCAGGCGCCTGAAAATCCTTGAGCGGAAGGGCGTCATCCGCGGCTATTGCGCCTTGATCGATCAGGAGAAAGTCGGCCTGCCGGTCAGCGTGTTCGTTTCCGTCAAACTCGAACGACAGCGCGAGGAGGCGCTTGAACGTTTCGAGGAAGCGGTCCGGCTCTGCCCGGAAGTCGTGGAGTGCTACCTGATGACCGGACCGCGCGATTATCTGCTCCGCGTGGTTGTCAGCGACCTCTCCGCTTATGAAAGGTTCTTGAAAGACACTCTGACCCGCGTCGAAGGCGTGGCCAGCATCGAGTCCAGTTTCGCCCTCGCGCAAGTGAAGCATGCCAACGTCCTGCCCCTGAACCAGATGGCCCCGGCGCGCGGGCTCTGAAGGAGACCTCCGGCTGCCGGTCCGCGCCGTTCCGCTCAGGTCTCACTCGAGCGTGCGTTTTTTCCTCTCGACTTGCAAGAGCCGACCGGACACGCTGACAAGGCGGCGATCGTCTGCTAAGTCCTCGGCAAAACGCGGACCATTTTGGCGAGAGGATCAGATGAGCAAAGTCGCATGGATCGGATTGGGCGTGATGGGCTACCCCATGGCCGGGCATATTCGCACCAAGGGCGGGCACGATTTGGTGGTCTATAACCGCACCCGCGCCAAGGCGGAAAAATGGGTGTCCGAGTTCGGCGGCAAAGTCGCCGGGATGCCGGCCGAGGCCGCCAGCGATGCCGAGTTCGTCTTTTCCTGCGTCGGTAACGACGACGATCTCCGCCAGGTCGCGTTGGGCGCGGAGGGCGCCTTTCAAACGCTGAAGGAAGGTGCGATCTTTATCGACGACACGACGGCGTCGGCACATATCGCCCGCGAGCTCGCCGCCGCGGCGAAAAACCGGAATGCCGCCTTTCTGGATGCGCCCGTCTCCGGCGGCCAGTCAGGCGCGGAAGGCGGCATTCTCACCGTCATGGTCGGCGGCGACAGGCCGGCCTTCGACCGCGCCGAGCCGGTCATTCAATGCTTCGCCAGGGCCGTTACGCTGATCGGCCCGGCCGGCTCCGGCCAGCTCACAAAAATGGTCAACCAGATATGTGTCGTCGGCGTCATCCAGGGACTGGCGGAAGGGCTTCATTTCGCCGCAAAGGCGGGATTGGACATCCCGGCCGCGATGAACACCATTGCCAAGGGCGCCGCCACGTCCTGGCAACTCGAGAATCGCTGGGAGACCATGACAAATGGCGAGTTCGATTATGGATTTGCCGTCGATTGGATGCGCAAGGACCTGTCGATCTGCATCAATGAGGCCCGCCTGAACGGCGCCAGCCTGCCGGTCACCGCCTTGATCGAGCAGTTTTACGCGGAACTTCAGCAAATGGGCGGCAACCGCTGGGATTCTTCGAGCCTTATCGCACGCCTTGGCCGGAAATCCGAAGTCTAGAGTCCTGCCGCGGCCGTCACCGCCAGAAGTCGGGATGGAGCAGAACGAGGACGGCCAGAAGCTCCAGACGCCCGAGCAGCATGGCGATGGCGAGAATCCATTTCGAGACGTCCGGAAGCGCGGCGAAATTTCCCGTCGGCCCGATGATCGGGCCGAGCCCCGGCCCGACATTTCCGAGCGCCGTCGCCGCGCCCGAAAGCGCCGTCACAAGGTCCAGGCCGGTCAGCGACAGGGCCACCGAGGCGAAAACGAATGCGGTGAAGTAGGCCGTCAGAAAGGCAATGACCGAGAAGACGATCTCGTCGTCGATGCGTTTGCCGGCATAGGTGACGGGCACGGTGCGATTTGGGCTGGTGAGGATTTTAAGATGCCGGCTCATCATGTTCGCCGCGATCTGATAACGGTAGATCTTGATGGCCCCCGTGGTTGATCCCGTGCAGCCGCCGATAAAGGTCAGAATGAAGAATACGCCGACGGCCGGCGTTCCCCACGCCACGTAGTCGCTGCTCATGAAGCCGGTGGTGGTCACGATCGAGGTGACGTTGAACGCGGTCGTCCTGAGAGCGTCGAGGAACGACACCTGGCGCTGAAGTGCGAGCCAAACCGCCATCGCCAGGCTGACGAGCGCCAGGAAGACAATCAGGGCGCGGACCTCCGGATGGCGGAAAAGCGCATCGAACCTGCCCTGGCAGGCGCGGATATAGGCGACGAACGGACAGGCGCCCGCCAGCATGAACACCGTCGCGGTCCACTCCAGGCCCGGCCTGTTGAAATAGGAAAACGACGAATCGTGGGTGAAGTAGCCGCCTGTCGCCAGCGTCGTCATGGCATGGCAGATGGCATCGAAACCACTCA
>CAYWBS010000660.1:0-2337 GCA_964456215.1 uncultured Hyphomicrobiaceae bacterium | reverse complement strand
CCGGAGATTATCGTGGGCGAGTCCTGGCTGGCGGAGATGCGCCAACGGCTGCCGGAGATGCATGCGAAGAAGCGGGCCCGTTTTGTCGAGCAGTACGGCCTGACGGCGGAAGAGGCCGCCTTTATGAGCTCCGAGCGCGAGGTGGCGGAGTATTTCGAAGCCGTTGTCGAGCGCGGCAGGCCGGCGAGGATGGCCGCCCAGTGGATCGCTTCGCGACTGCTTCCCGCCCTGAAAGAGAAGAACGAGGTCTTGGCGGATATGCGCGTTTCGGCGGAACGGTTCGCCGAGCTCTTGGTTCAGAATCACTTCGATGAAAGTCGTCACGCCCTTCTTCTGCTCGCCGACGGCTTCCTTTAGCGCGGCCCTCAGCTCGTCAGTTGTTGTTACCTGGACGCCCTTGGCGCCACAACCTTCGGCGATCCTGGCATAGCCCACACCGCGATCCAATTCGGTGCCGACGAAATTGTCGTCGTACCAAAGCGTGGTATTCCGCTTTTCCGCGCCCCATTGATAATTGCGGAAGATGACCATGGTGATCGCAGGCCAGCCGTCGCGGCCGCAGGAGGTCATTTCGTTCATGGAAATACCGAACGCACCGTCACCGGCAAAGCCAATGACCGGCGTATCTGGACAGCCGATCTTGGCGCCGATAATGGAGGGAAAGCCGTAGCCGCAGGGACCGAACAGGCCGGGAGCCAGGTATTTGCGGCCCTTCTCGAAAGTCGGATAGGCATTGCCGATCGCGCAGTTATTGCCGATGTCGCTCGAAATGATCGCATCATCCGGTATTGCGGTCTGGATGGCACGCCATGCCTGACGCGGCGACATCAAAGCGGATTCGCGAGCGCGCACGCGCTCGTTCCAGGTCGTGCCCGGATCGTCTTCTTCATGGTCCATGCTGCTCAGGGCCTGAAGCCAGGCGGATTTGGTTTGATGGATCAAGGCCTTCCGGTCCTCTCGGCCGGCATCGCCGGCAGTCGGGGACAATTGCGCCAGGATCTGCGGGGCAACCTTTTTCGCATCGCCACAGATACCTACTGTGATTTTTTTGGTCAGACCGATGCGGTCAGCATTGATATCGACCTGAATAATTTTTGCTTCTCCGGGCCAATAGTCGATCCCATAGCCCGGCAAGGTGGAAAACGGGTTGAGACGGGTGCCCAAAGCCAGAACCACGTCGGCCTTGGCAATCAGCTCCATGCCGGCTTTCGAACCGTTATAGCCGAGCGGGCCGGCCGCCAGAGGGTGAGAGCCGGGGAAGCTGTCATTGTGCTGATAACCATTGCAGACCGGCGCATCGAGGCGTTCGGCGAGCGCCACGCAGTCGGCAATGGCGTCGGCAAGTACGACGCCACCGCCGGAGAGGATAACGGGGAATTTTGCCTCGGAAAGCAGCCTGGCGGCCTCGGCAATGGACTCCGTCCCACCCGGCGAACGCTCCATGCGCACGGTCTCAGGCAATTCGATATCGACGACCTGGGTCCAGAAATCGCGTGGTACATTGATCTGCGCCGGCGCCGAGCTTCGCCAGGCTTTCTCGATTACCCGGTTGAGAACCTCGGCGACGCGTGAGGCGTCCCGCAGTTCCTCCTGATAGCAGACCATATCCCGGAACATGGCCATCTGCTCTACCTCCTGGAACCCGCCCTGGCCGATGGTCTTGTTCGCCGCCTGTGGTGTGACCACCAGCATTGGCGAGTGGTTCCAGTAGGCGGTCTTGACCGCCGTCACAAAGCCGGTGACGCCCGGTCCGTTTTGCGCGATGGCCATCGCCATTTTGCCGGTGGCGCGGATATAGCCGTCGCACATCAATCCGGCATTCGTTTCATGTGCACAATCCCAGAATGTGATGCCGGCCTTGGGAAAGAGATCGGACACAGGCATCATCGCCGAGCCGATGATGCCGAACGCATGCTCAATCCCATGCATCTGCAGGACCTTTATGAAGGCCTCTTCGGTTGTCATTTTCACTGTTTACTTTCTCCTCTTGGACGTCTGCGGGCTGAACCACAGCAATGTGTGCAATTTAAATCTCCCGCGGCCTCGAAAGTCACGCTCAATAGGCTCCGGGATCCTGACACTCATTCGCTATTTCCTGATCAGCATTACTACAAGACAGGTCAATCTTCAAAACGCCCGGCGAATTGGCGAGTTGATGAGTGCGAATAGCTTGGCCGGAGAACAATACCCCGGCGCATGACTTGCGCTCAAAATAAGCGACAGCAAGCCTTTCGGGCATGATGCAATTTGCCCGGCGGGATCAACTTCACCCGCGCTAGCGTGGTTTGCCGCAGGCGACTAACCATGACGATCCGCAACTTTCGGGTCGCCAAAACG
>CAYWBS010000659.1:0-2339 GCA_964456215.1 uncultured Hyphomicrobiaceae bacterium | reverse complement strand
GTGATCTTTACCAAACAATGTTAGGACACTGTTTAGCTTGACTTAAAGTAGGGCATCCTTAAATAGCAAGGCACGGTTCTTGCGGTCTTTATGTTTGCGGCATGCCAAGGAGTTATGGCGTCCTGGCGTACGTCATGGTGATTGATCATCGCAACGTGTCTAAGAGGACTTCATGGGTCGCAAAAATGGTTTGGTGATGGAATATCGGCCGTCCGACGACGAAGCGTTCATGAATCCGCGACAGCGCGAGTATTTCAGACAAAAGCTTCTGGCCTGGAGAGAAGAAATCTTTCGCTCGACCCGGGAAACCCTGGCCAACCTGCAGAATGAGTCGGCCCGCCATCCCGATTTGGCGGACAGGGCGACTTCGGAAACGGTCAAGGCGTTGGAGCTCCGGGCGCGTGACCGGCAGCGCAAACTGATCGCCAAAATCGATGCCGCGCTGCTGCGGATCGAAGACGGTACCTATGGCTACTGCCAAGAGACAGGCGAGCCGATCAGCTTGAAACGGCTGGATGCCCGGCCGATCGCGACCCTCAGTGTCGAAGCGCAGGAGCGCCATGAGCGGCGCGAGCGCGTCTATAAGGACGATTGAGAGATCTCCACGGGCATCAGACCGCTCCCTCCCCGCGGAGCGGAATTCCCGGCATTCGTGAAGCGATCATCACCGGCCGGACCAGACGGGGACCGCGCCCGGCATCGCTCCAAACGCGTCCCACGTTCCTTCCGATATTCATGTCTTTTAAGTGTCCTCGCTGCCCTGCCATTCAGGCGGCAGGCTCACGGCTGCGCCTTTCGCGGAGGACTTCCGCATAGCTCTTTTTGCCATGGGTTTGCCGCCATCGCCGCATGAAGAGTTTGCGTTCCAGTTCCGCCCTGCGCCGCACGGGGCGAAGCGCCAGCAGCCAGTTGAAGAGCGCGACCAGTGTTCCCTTGCCGCGGACCAGCCGACGATAATGCTTCTGCAACGGGCGGAAGACGAATGAAATAAAATGGTCGAATCCGATGACGGGGAGCTTTGTGAGGAAAAAGGAGGCAATAAAGCCAAACAAAAAGCTCCATGGATCAATGCCCAAAACGGTGGGACTATTTCGGGCTTCCGCCCATTCCTGGATCTCGGCAAAGCCGAAAATGCAAGAGACGACGGCGACGATGAATATGCCGGCGCGGACCCACTTCGGCAGGAACCAGATCTCGATGTTCCATAACCGCAGCAATGCCGCAATTGTCCGTTTTTTCTGGGCTTCGAGGCGCTTCAGGACGGCGTCATATTTCTCGCTGCCGAGCATCGCGAACATCAAGGTAAGCACCCCGGTAGTGAAGAGCCGCCAAATCCCGCTCATGCCGCGGCGAAAAAAGAACCGCTTAATAAAGCCGGGCATTCCGCGCAGCAGGAGCCTGCCCGCGAACTGCAGCCATCTAAGGAGGATCTGCCAAAGCCTCGCCATCCACTGCCAGATAACGGCGATAGCGTTTGTGCCGAAGAAATAATCGACTGTGGCGATCCCGGCATAGATTGCGGCGATGGCGATCACGATCACCAGGGTTCTGACAAATACAAGCCGGATGAGAAGTGGCCACGGCATGTGGGCTCCTTACTCTTTCCAAGGTAACCGCATGCGCTGACGATTGCTCAGACGAGCGATTGGGTCCGCCGCGCGATAACGCCCAGGCGTTCTACGGAAGATCACCTGTGTCCGGCAATCATAATTGAGTCCGCCGTCATGAATGCAACCAATTTGGCGTCCTGAAGCATATAGTCGCGGTGATTGTGGATTACCGAGTCATTCATTGACAAACGGCCGCCGCAAGACTGGAATCGGCATCGCGGAAATCGTGGCCTCTTTCAGGTTTGTGCCGGGGGAAATCATGGAAAATCCTACAGAAAAGACCGATCGATCGCGATTCTGGAGAAATTTCGGCAGCAAGCCTTATCAGGTCCTGGCGGCGTCTGTCGGGGCATTTACCTTGCCGGCCTTGGTCTACTTCGGTCATGATATTGTGAGGAGCGAGCTTTCACCGTGCGAATCTATTTTTCAACAGACCTCCGCCAGCCTCTCCACCAAGATAAAATTCCTGGAGACCGAAGGCGAATTGCAGATCGGCAGGCGGAAGCTCGCCGATCTCGGAGAGCGGGCGCAGATGACGGCGCTCAATCTGAAAACCTGTTGCACCGTGCTCGATGAAGGCAGGCTCGATCCCGAGCAGTTTCTGCAATGCAAGGCGAATGGCCGATCCTACGACGCCCGTATCGAGGACCTTGTGGCGCTTGTGCGCCGGTCTTTGGACAAGGCGGCTCAGCCGAAAACGCCGGCCGCGGATAATTCCAGGCCCGCATT
>CAYWBS010000658.1:0-2343 GCA_964456215.1 uncultured Hyphomicrobiaceae bacterium | reverse complement strand
TATGATTTGCACCTTGACGGTATCGCCGACCGAAAGAACCTCGCTTGGATGATTGACGCGACGCCACGCCATGTCTGTCACATGGAGAAGCCCATCAATGCCGCCAAGATCAATAAATCCGCCATAGTCTGTAATATTCTTGACGACCCCTTCGATAACCTGGCCTTCCTCGAGCCGGGCGACGATTTCAGAGCGCTGCTCTGCGCGCGTTTCTTCCAAAACGGAGCGGCGCGAGACGACGATATTGCCGCGCCGGCGATCCATCTTCAAAATCTGGAAAGGCTGCGGGATGTTCATTAATGGCGAAATATCGCGAACCGGCCGGACGTCAACCTGACTGCCCGGTAAAAACGCAACGGCGCCGTCGAGATCGACGGTGAATCCGCCCTTCACCTTATTGAAGATGATGCCCTCCACCTTCTCATTGGCTTTGAATTTTTCCTCGAGCCGCACCCAGCTCTCCTCGCGCCGCGCCTTCTCGCGGCTGAGTACAGCTTCACCGAGCGCGTTTTCGACGCGCTCAAGGTAGACTTCCACTTCATCGCCGACGGCGAGTTTCGGCTCCTTGCCAGGTATGCTGAATTCCTTCAGCGGCACCCTGCCTTCGGTTTTTAGGCCGACGTCAATGACAGCCAAATCCTTTTCGATGGCAAGGACGGTTCCTTTGACGACGGATCCTTCAAGAGCGGCTCCCTCACTCAGGGTTTCGTCAAGCAGCGCGGCAAAATCTTCGCGCGTCGGGTTAAGTTCGCTTAAGTGCGTCTCGGTCATTCATACTCCTCATTGCGGTCCTCCGGACGCTGCAATTCATGTTGGCGAGATCCCGTCCGCTTGCCTGTTGCGTCGGTGAAAGCTTCATGAGCTCTATCTTTACTTTACTTTCACGCGCCCTGGGCGGAAAAACGCAATCTCAACTATCTGCCGTCCATCATGCGAATGTCTGCGGCGCCAGCACAAAATGGGCACGCCCAATAGACGCACCCTGCTCAGCCGACCGCAGCATCGATCAGTTTAACAGCAGCCTTAAATGCCGCCTCTATATCCAAATTTGTGGTATCGAGCAAGTGGGCGTCTTCCGCCTTTGCAAGCGGCGCTACCCCGCGCGACTGATCGCGGACGTCGCGTGCATGAATATTCGCCAACACTTCGGCTTCTTTAATATCGTTATTTTCGGCCTGTAATTCAAGGAAACGCCGCCTGGCACGGGCTTCTGCGCTGGCAACAACAAACAGTTTCAGGTCTGCGTTCGGACAGACGACCGTGCCAATGTCCCGCCCATCGAGAACTGCGCCCGGCGGTTTATTGGCGAATTCCCGTTGGCATTCGAGCAGCGCCCCGCGGACTTCGGGGATTTTGGCGACCAGGGATGCTGCTTCGCCAACGCCACGATCCCGCAGCGCCGGATCGGATAATGATTGCAGATCGAGATTCTTCGCGGCCCGTTCGGCATCGGCCGGATTGGTTACGTCCCCGCAATTGGCAAGCACGTCCCGCGCTACGGCGCGATAGAGCGCGCCCGTGTCAAGATAGCGCAGACCATAATGGGCCGCGATTTTTCGGGCAAGCGTGCCTTTTCCCGATGCCGCCGGACCGTCTATGGCGATGATCATTTGTCCGGGTCTTCTTTATTGCCACGACCGGTGGCCTGGAGCGCAGCCCCGAGGCCGGTCATGAGCTCAACGAAATTCGGAAAACTCGTAGCGATCATACCGATATCGTCGATCGTGACGGGCTTTTTCGCCGCGAGCCCGAGAGTTAGGAAGGACATGGCGATCCGGTGATCATGCTCACTTCGAACCATGCCGCCGCCAGGCACCGATCCACGCCCGCTGACGGTCAAGTTGTCGCCTTCGCTCCACGAATGCACGCCCGAAGCGGTCAGACCCGCGATCGTGGCCGCGAGCCGGTCGGACTCCTTGACCCTGAGTTCACCTAGCCCGATCATCCGTGTTTCACCGTCGGCGAAAGCGGCAAGACAGGCAAGGCAGGGATATTCGTCAATCATGCTCGGTGCCCGCTCCGCCGGCACTGTTACGCCCTTAAGCGCGCTGGCGCGAACGCGGATATCATTAACCTGCTCGCCGCCTTGTGTACGTTCATTGCCAAACGTCAAATCCGCTCCCATTTCCAGGAGCGTTTCATAAAAACCAAATCGCGTTGGATTTATTAGGATATTTTCCAGGGTGACGTCCGAGCCTGGTATTATGAGAGCTGCCGAGGCGATAAAAGCCGCAGAACTTGGATCCCCTGGGACCAGCACATCCGCTCCCTTAAGCTCGCCATCGCCGGTAATGGTGATTTCACGTGCGCCATCGTCGCGGTCCGCGACGATGGCGCATGCAG
>CAYWBS010000657.1:0-2349 GCA_964456215.1 uncultured Hyphomicrobiaceae bacterium | reverse complement strand
GGAGTTCAATTCTCCTAGGGGGTACCAGAACTTTCCGCGAAGCGACCGGACACGTTAACGGCGGCAAAGGGGCACGCCGCTCAAAGGCTTTCCGGGCAAATCCACCCAAGCGACTACCAACGGCCGGTATTCGGCATGCTCGCCCAAGGCTCCTCGATGGGTTTGGTGCCGCCCTTTTGCAGGAGTTCGATGGAAATATTGTCCGGCGAGCGGATGAAGGCCATGCGGCCGTCCCGCGGCGGCCGGTTGATCGTGACGCCGGCTTTCGTCAGCCGGTCGCAGAGGTCGTAAATATCGTCTACCTCATAGGCCAGATGACCGAAATTCCGGCCTTCGCCATACTCTTCCGGGTCCCAATTGTAGGTGAGTTCGATAAGGGCATCCTCATCGCCCGGCGCCGCCAGGAATATCAGCGTGTAGCGGCCCTTTTCGTCCTCGCGCCTGCGAACTTCCTTGAGCCCCAGCTTGTCGCGGTAAAATTCGAGGGACTCGTCGATATCGGAAACGCGAACCATTGTGTGCAGATATTTCATATAACTTGCCCGTGCCAAAATTCGTTTGAACCGGCCGACCGGCGATCGGCCCTATTTTCGGCCCTGTCTCATGCCGTGCCCTTTTTTTCGCAACCTTCCTAACCTGAAACCGCCCTCCGCGCCAAG
Source organism: uncultured Hyphomicrobiaceae bacterium (assembly GCA_964456215.1). Classification (GTDB taxonomy): domain Bacteria; phylum Pseudomonadota; class Alphaproteobacteria; order Rhizobiales; family BFAS01; genus MnTg02. Next base: position 1,690 of record CAYWBS010000657.1, on the reverse strand, counting down.
TCCCGGAAAGTCATCGGCAAACCGGGTTTTGCCGCAACGCCGAACCGTCGCCGGCAACACCGAGGTGATTCGGTTCAGGCCGCTTCGTGGACGCGGGAAACGGCGCCTTTAGAGATCCGTTTTCCCACCGGCTCCGATCAAATTAGATTGCGGAAAACTTCCGTGAGCTTGCCCGACGTTCCGAATTTCTTTGGTAAATTCAGTCTGTTAAGTGTTATTTTATATGTTTGGACTTGCCGGAGGAAAGTGTGGAGAAAACAGTTGGGCTACAATTTTTTCTAGCGTCTTTGGCCGGCAATGTTATGTTCCAAGCGTGAGTTTTTCCGGGGTTCGCCATGAGGCCAATTGACGGATCTTGGAAAGTTATCTTCTAGTTCAAGCGGGGGAATGCGGAAATGGGGGCGAAACTATCGCCACAGGTTCTTGACCTAACACATTTGGATGAAGATCCGGCCCTGATCAGGGAAGATCCGTCAGTAGACGTTTTTGAAGTCGCGGGTGCAATCAAATGGTTTGACGCATCGAAGGGATATGGGTTCATTGTTCCCGACAATGGTTTGGCGGACATTCTTCTCCATGTCACGTGCCTGCGCCGGGACGGATTTCAAACGGCATATGAAGGCGCACGCGTCGTATGCGAGGTCTTGAGACGCCCGAAGGGACTTCAAGCTTTTCGCATCATTTCCATGGATGAAAGTACGGCGGTTCACCCATCGCAACTGCCGCAACGCACCCATGTGCAGGTCGTCCCGGAGGGCGACTTCGAGCGGGCGGCCGTGAAATGGTTCAATCGGATTCGCGGATTTGGGTTCTTGACGCGCGGCGAAGGGACGGATGATATATTTGTCCATATGGAAACGCTGCGCCGCTTCGGTTTCACCGAGCTTCGGCCCGGTCAGACGGTGCTGGTCCGCTACGGGCCCGGCCCGAAAGGGCTTATGGCGGCGGAACTCAAGCCGGACGGAGCGCCGACGACCATCCCGTCGTCCCACTAGCCTGTTTGGCTGGACCTCATTTCAAATATTGGGAAGGGCAGTTTCAGCGGCCCTTCTTCTTTGCGTGTGCGCTCTGTCCACCGTTGTGGCGCCGGGTTCGGCGCCGGCAGCCGCGCCGGAGCGGCAGAAGCTTGTGCTGCTCACCGATAAGGGCCGCATAGACATATCGGCCGAATGGGCGCGGACGCCTTCGGAAAAGGCGCGCGGCCTGATGTTCCGCCGTTCCCTTGGCGACAGCGACGGGATGCTGTTCACCTATGGCGAGCCGCAAGAGATCAAGATGTGGATGCGGAACACCTATATCTCTCTCGATATGGTCTTTATAAAGCCGGACGGGCTCGTTCATCGGATCGAACGCAATGCCGAGCCGTTATCGGAAGAGATTATCGGATCGAATGGGCAGGTCGTGGCGGTCTTGGAACTGAAGGCCGGCAGCGCCGACCGGTTCGGATTGCGCCCGGGAAACCAGGTCCTTCATCCCTTCTTCAGCCGGGCGGCCGCGAAATAGCCAGGCGTCCGCGAAATAGAACAGAGGTGCAGGCGGGTCTTGCCGGTTGCGCGGGAGTTGTGTAAAGGCAGGGAACGACCAAGTATTTTGGGAAAGTTGCGGCATGGCCGCAGCCCGTGGATGGCTTATGATGCCGGAATTCGTCGGGGCATGGCGCAGTCTGGTAGCGCACCTGGTTTGGGACCAG
>CAYWBS010000656.1:0-2352 GCA_964456215.1 uncultured Hyphomicrobiaceae bacterium | reverse complement strand
CCGCCATATCCTTGTAAAGGTGAGCGACAAATTCACCGTAACCGTTATAGAGCTGGGTCGGTATCCGTTCGCCTTTGTCGAGAACGCGCTCGGTCGCCTGGCTCCAGCGCGGATGGGAGACCTTCGGATTGACGTTCGCCCAAAAACCATATTCCGACGGTCCAAGCTGCTCCCAAAAACTTTTCGGCCGCTTGTCGGTGAATTCAAAGCGCACGATCGATTTGATGTGCTTGAAGCCATATTTCCACGGCACCGCGAGCCTCAGCGGCGCGCCGAACTGCTTGGCCATCGGCTTGCCATAGGCGCCGGTGACCATGAAGGCCAGCTCATTGTTCGCCTCGGCGAGCGTCAAGCCCTCCACATAGGGCCACGGATAGGATTTTGTGTTCTGCCCGGGCGCGACATTGGGCATCAGGAAGGTTTCCATGACGACATATTTGGCGCCCGACAGGGGACTGGCGAGCTTGACAAGCTCGCTCATCGGAAAGCCGGACCAGGGAACGGTCATCGACCAGGCTTCGACGCAGCGGTGCCGGTAAAGGCGCTCTTCGAGGGACATCTTGCGGATCAGCTCGTCGATGGCGATCGTCAACGGCTTTTCCACCATGCCGTCGATCTTGATCTCCCAGGGCCGCGTCGGCAGCTTTTGGGCGGCCTCGGCGATGTGCTTTTCCCCGCCCGGCAGCGCGAACAGGCCGGGAGAATAGAATTCATAGAAATTATTATAGGTTTCGTTGATTTTTTCCGGCGTGATGTCGCGCAAGATTTTGTAAGCAGGATTGCGTTTCGCGGGATAGAGATCGGCCGTCGGATCCCCCGCAGCGAAGGCCGGTGCAAACGGAACGGCGCCTGCTGCCGCAATGCTCCCGGCCCCGGCCAGGAATGCGCGCCTGTTCAGGAACACATGTTCAGGCGTCGCCGAGGCTTCCGCGAGCTCCCAGCCTCTCGGATTTCTGATGAGCATGCCAATTCTCCTTCCAACCGCTTTCACCCAGAAATAGGATGTGGTCCGCCTGTCCGCAAATCACGCTTTTGAGATGTCCATATTACTTTGGACCTGAACCCATTGAGAACTTGGACAACAGGCGTCCAAGCGAAATGGTCCACCTCATTTCGATGTCCATACCTTTGTAATGAGTCATCCGTTCCGGCATCAGCCGAGACTATGACGCGACGGGCCGGACGATGTCCGGCCCGTGCCAATTGACATCGGAGACTTCTAAGATTTGCTACGCGGCCTCGGCCTGTCGGCTCGCCAGCACCTGGTCCGCAAGCTTTCCGGTCAATTCCGCGAGATGATCGAACTCGGCTTCGAAACTGCCGACGCCCGCCGTGGCGCTGCGCAGCTCGATGATCAGGTCGCGGATCTCGGATTCAGGCATATGCGCCTCGACAATATCCCAGCCTTCCCAGCCGGGGCGGGCATCGAAGCCGAGGATCTGGCCGCGCCTGGATGAAATAATACCGTTGATCCTGGCGGTCCCCTCGGACGGCACGGCGACTTTCACGGCCATGATCGGCTCCAGTAAAACCGGCGCGCATTGCGGCAGGCCATCAGCCATGGCGATGCGTCCGGCCGTCTTGAATGCCTGGTCCGACGAGTCGACGCTGTGATAGGAGCCGTCCTTCAGGCAGACCGCGACGTCGACCACGGGGAAGCCGAGCGGTCCCCGCACCAAATACTCCTTCACGCCGGTTTCAACGGAGGGAATATATTGTTTCGGCACCACGCCGCCGGAAATCTTATCGGAAAATTCGAAACCCCCGCCGCGCGGCAAAGGCATGATGTCCACCACCACATCGCCGAATTGCCCGTGACCGCCGGACTGCTTCTTGTGACGGCCCCGGACCTCGATCGGCTTGCGAATCGTTTCCTTGTAGGGAACGTGCGGCGTGCTGGTTTCCGCCTCGACGCCGAATTTGCGAATGAGCCGCTCCAATGTCACGCGTAAATGCATCTCGCCCTGGCCCCGAAGCACCATCTCTCCGAGGTCCTGATTATGGTCGATGACAAGCGACGGATCCTCGTCGATGATTTTTCCGATCGCCGTCGTCAGCTTGACCTCGTCCTTGCGCTCCTTGGCGGCGATGGCCAGACCGTAGACGGGTTGCGCCGGCGGCGGCACCGGGATCGAGAAGCCGCCGGCCTTCTCCGTGGATAACGTCTCTCCGGTCTTAATTCCTTCAAGGCGTCCAAAAGCGACGGTATCGCCGGCAGCGGCCGCATCGCGCTTTTGCGGTTCCTGCCCGCAAATCGAAAAGACGCCGGACACACGCTCGTCGCCACTGGCGCCATGGACGGTCGTGCCGTCGGCGAACTCACCGCTGAGCACCCGCGCCACGGTGATCTTA
>CAYWBS010000655.1:0-2355 GCA_964456215.1 uncultured Hyphomicrobiaceae bacterium | reverse complement strand
GGAAGATGATCTTGTTATATGTCGCAACTATGTCATGAGCGGTCAGCGGCGTGCCGTCATGGAATTTAACGCCTTTCAGGATTTTAAAGGTAAAAGTCTTGCCGCCGTCTTCGCCCTTCGGAACATCGCCTTCGCAAAGATCGCAGACGAAATCCGTCGCTGACGAGGGATTATCCGGATTGATCCGAATGAGCAGGCTGTAAAGCGGTGCCAGCGGATGGATCACACCGAAAGTCGACTCAATATGACCGTCATAGGACGGGATCTTGGACGCCACAACGAAATTCAGAATTCCGCCTCTCTTGGGCGTCTCCGCGCTTGCCGGCGAAGCGGAAAGCCCGAGGGCTGCCACGGCTCCTACCGCCAACGCAGTGACAAATTTAAAACCAGCATGTTTCATGCCGTTTCCTCCCTTTCTATCGTACAAACGAGGATAAACTCTCTACCCTCATCATGCAACGTCCCTTCTTGACGGGACCCGTCACACCTCACTGCAGGCCACCCAGTGGCCTGGTCTTAATTCTCTAAAGTCCGGAACAATTTTGGAGCATGTGTCCACCGCAATCGGGCACCTCGGATGAAACACGCAGCCGCTCGGCGGATTGATCGGACTTGGCACTTCGCCCTTCACCACTTTGTGCGCCCGTTGTTTCTCGACCGTTGGATCGGGGATCGGGACGGCCGACAGGAGCGCCTGAGTATAAGGGTGCATCGGATTGTCATAGAGTTCGTCACAATCAGCCAATTCCACAATCTTGCCAAGATACATCACGGCTACGCGATGACAAATATGGCGGACGACACTCAGATCATGGGAAATGAATAGATACGTCAAGTTAAATTCGTCGCGCAAGTCCTCGAGCAAATTGATGACCTGCGCCTGGATCGAGACATCAAGCGCCGAGACTGCTTCGTCGCAAATGATGAATTCGGGACGCACGGCGAGGGCACGCGCAATGCCCACCCTTTGCCGCTGACCACCGCTCATCTCATGAGGATAGCGGTCGGCGAATTTCGGGCTGAGACCGCAGACCGACAGCAGTTCGCGAACGCGTTTGTCGCGCGCTGCCTGGTCACGTTCGATTTTGTGAACATACATCGGCTCTGCAATAATCTCGCCGATCTTCATCCGCGGATTGAGCGAACTATAGGGGTCCTGAAATATGACCTGAATTTTCTGGCGGAGCGGGAACCACTGATCCTTGCTGAGCTTCGCCAGGTTCAGGTCGTCATAAATGATTTCCCCGTCGGTGGCATGTTCGAGATGGAGGATACATCGTCCGGTTGTCGTCTTACCGCATCCGGATTCGCCGACGAGGCCGAGCGTTTCCCCCCTTTTGATTTCAAAGCTTACACCGTCAATGGCCTTCACATGGGCCACGGTCCTCGTGATGAGAGCACCTTCCGTCACCGGAAAATACATCTTGAGATTCTTGACGCGGACCAGAACCTCCTTGGCAGGATCCAGTTGAGCCCTCGGCCGCTTAGTTTCCCGGGGAACCGTTTGCACGCTCATGACGCCATCTCCGTGGCTTCCATCAATTTATGTTTCTCCCAACATGCGGAAATATGACCACTTTCTACGCTCTCCAGCGGCGGTACCGCGGCATTGCATTTATCTACTCTGTATGTGCAGCGCGGCCGGAAAGAACAGCCGTCATCGAGCTTGGTGAGATCCGGCGGTTGACCGTCTACCGGGTCAAGTTTCGCCCTGCGGGGCTGATCCATACGGGGCACGGATTTCAGCAAAGCGAGCGTATAGGGGTGGCGCGGCCGGTGATAAATATCTTCCGCCGTGCCGCTCTCGATAATCTTGCCCGCATACATGACGTTCACCCTGTCCGCATACCGTGCAACGACGCCGAGATTATGGGTGATGATTATCAGAGCAACGCCAAGTTCCCGCGTCAGATCCTTCATCAGCTCCAAAATCTGCGCTTGAATTGTCACGTCCAGGGCCGTCGTCGGCTCGTCGGCGATGATGAGCTTGGGCTCACACGACAGGGCGAGCGCGATCATCACCCGCTGACGCATGCCGCCGCTAAGATGATGCGGATATTGCTTGAGCCGGCGGGCTGGATCGGAGATCCCGACTTTCTCCAACAGCTCTATGGCCCGCTTATCAGCTTCGTCTCTTTCAATTTCCAGATGCTGTTGCAGCGTTTCGGTGAGTTGCAGGCCAATGGTGAGCACGGGATTAAGCGATGTCATCGGCTCTTGAAACACCATCGCGATCTCGCGGCCGCGCACCTTCCTCATCTCCTCATCGCTGAGGGTCGCCAGATCCTTGCCTTTGAAACGGATGCTGCCGCGAACAATCCGCCCAGGAGGATCGGGAATCAGCCGCAGAATAGA
>CAYWBS010000654.1:0-2361 GCA_964456215.1 uncultured Hyphomicrobiaceae bacterium | reverse complement strand
CGATCCTGTCCTACATCATGTGCAAGGGCATGAACCGCTCCTTCATCAGCGTCATTCTCGGCGGTTTCGGCGGCGAAGTCGCGGCCGCGACAGGCGATGCCGCCGACCGTCCGCCGGTCAAGCAGGGGTCCGCGGAAGACGCCGCTTTCATTATGAAGAATGCCGGGAAAGTGATCATCGTTCCCGGCTACGGCATGGCGGTCGCGCAGGCCCAGCACGCGCTCAGGGAGATGGGGGACGAGCTGAAGAGAGAAGGCGTCGACGTCGCCTACGCGATCCATCCCGTCGCCGGGCGCATGCCGGGCCATATGAACGTGCTGCTCGCGGAGGCCAACGTTCCCTACGATGAGGTCTTTGAGCTCGAGGATATCAATAACGATTTCTCCCAGGCCGATGTCGCCTATGTCATCGGCGCCAACGATGTCACCAATCCGGCCGCGGAAGATGATCCAAGCTCGCCGATCTACGGCATGCCGGTTCTGCAAGTCTGGAAGGCCGGCACCGTGATGTTCAGCAAGCGCTCGCTCAGTTCCGGCTATGCCGGCATCGATAACCCGCTTTTTTACCGCGACAACACGATGATGCTCTTCGGCGACGCGAAAAAGATGACCGAGGAAATCCTCAAGGCGCTCTCGGCCTGACGGCGGCCACCTTCGCGGGCGCGGACTGTTTTGGTGATCAGGAAGCGTGTTCACGTTAACCAACTTTCGATAACAATGTCATGATGTCGCAGATTGGTCACTTGGCAGGAAGATCGGTTTTGGGCCATTATTTTTCTGGGGCGGTCAATAGAACCTTGTTATAGATGTCCGGGGCGAGGGTTCGCGTTTTCAGTCTTCGGCACAGTTTCCGTGTCATTTCAGCAAGTGGGGATATGGCGGCGTCTAAGTTGATGGATGCCGCAGGTGCGAATTTGAGGAAGCCGGGTTCGCGTCGCCGGTTAGGGCCGTTTGCCCGGATGCGGGGAACGCTTGAGGGCGGTGAGATGTTCTCGATCGCCGAAATTCATGAGGATCGCCTGAGGAGGAGAGCTGCGTAGAAATGGCGCCAAGCCGTCGGCAGCGAACGTTTGGTATTGCGTCGTTGGGAATCAGGGCTGGAATTTCATGAGCACTTTTATTCTGATCGTTGCCTGTTTGGCGGCCTTATACGGCGTGGCGGCCATCACCATTTTCATTATCCAGCCGCTGTTGATCTATTTCCCGGACATGGAACGCGTCGCTCCGAAAGACCTCGGTTTCGATACGGTCGATGAAATCGAACTAGAGACCCCCGATGGCGAGCGGCTCGTCGCTTGGTATGCGCCGCCGGCCACGGACGATGCGCCGACATTGCTATATTTCCATGGCAGCAGCGGCAATCTCGCGCGCCGCAAGGAGCGCATGCATCGCTTCGTCCGAAATGGTTACGGCGTCTTGATGCCCAGCTACCGGGGCTATTCGGGCAGCACGGGCAAGCCAAGCCAGGCCTGGCTGACGTCGGACGGCCTGTTGGCCTATGACCATCTAATACATATCGGCACATCGGCGGAGCGGATCATCCTTTATGGGGAGTCGCTGGGCACGGGGATCGCGGCGCCGGTCGCGGCGGCGCGCGATATCGCCGGCCTGGTTCTCGAAGCGCCGTTTACCGCGGCTGTCGATATTGCCGAACAGCGTTACCCGTTTCTTCCCGTCCGTCCCTTCATGTACGACAAATGGGAGTCCATTCGGATCATCAATCGGGTCCATGTGCCGCTGCTGATCATCCACGGCGCCGAGGACAAGGTCGTGCCCGTCCATCACGGCAAGACGCTATTCGCCGCGGCCTCGCATCCCAAGGACCTGGTCGTCATAGAAGAAGCCGGACACACCGGATTGTTGAGGCTGGGGGCGTGGGAGCCGGTACAGGCGTTCATTGAACGCCATGGCCGACGGGCGCTTCCGAAACTTCAACAATCAGCCGGCTAGAGTGTTTCCAGGAAAAGTGGGCACCGGTTTTCCATCCGGAAACACGAAAAAAAAGAGAGTGTGTTTCCAGGAAAAACTGCCGCGAAATCGCGCTGGCCATCATCGACGTTTCGCAGATCACCAGGAACGTGACCGCTACGTCTACGACTTCGTCGAAAGCTACAACCGCACCAGACTCAGATGCCTCGGCTACAAGGCCCCTCTTGAATGCCTAACCAATCTCCAGGGACAAAACACGAAGGCGGGGATAGGCACCGGTTTCGCCCCCGGAACGTCTTAAAAACGGCCGCCGCTAACGAAGCGTTTATCAAGACACAATCGTTTGGCGCTGTCGCACATTGGGACGTTTCCGGTATCCTGAAAATTTACTTCACTCCGCTACACTTCTTATCCCTCCACGCCGTCCATGCAT
>CAYWBS010000653.1:0-2362 GCA_964456215.1 uncultured Hyphomicrobiaceae bacterium | reverse complement strand
GGAGACATGTTGCGGCGCGGCGACAAGATCATGTTACCCAAGGAATCTGGTTACTATGCGCGGTTCAGAATGCTGGTTGGCATAGCAATTGAGGAACAGAAGTGGTCAGTCGAGAAACTGCTTGCCTCCAACCTCACTCTGAAACAGGCCGTGGCCCTGTTGTTGCCTTGGGCGAACCGGCCGCGTACTGGCGAACCCTTACTGTGCTGGAGGCATCCCCGACGATCGTGGTATCGTCTGGTCGTTTGCTTCCGAGCGCCGCGTTTTCCTCAAAAAAGTTCATATCGTGATATTCGACCCTCTCGCCCTTGCCGTCACCCTGGCAGCCGTCTTCCTGACGACGTTCATGAAGGGGGCGTTTGGGGGCGGCTTCGCGATTATCGGCATTCCGCTGATGGCGCTGGCGATGGATCCGATCATTGCCGGCGCGTTGCTGGCTCCCATGTTCTGCCTGTCGGACGTTTTCGCACTTCGCTACTGGCGCATGTCCACGTGGTCGAAGCCTGATTTGTTGCTTCTCATTCCCGGCCAGCTTACCGGGATCAGCCTTGGTTTTGCCGCTATGCAATTCGCCAATCGCCATCTCGTCGCGGTGGCGATTGCCCTTATTACGCTCACCTTTGCGGCACTGTGGTTTATGGGAGGGGGCAAAGTTGAGCGTCGCCCGCGCTCGCGTGCGAAAGGCGCCTTGGCCGGGATTGCGTCGGGCATCGGGTCCATGGTCGCCCATGCCGGCGGGCCGCCCGTGGCCATGTATCTTTTGCCGCTGGGATTGCCGAAAGCGCTTTATGCCGGAACCACGTTCCTCTATTTCGTTGTCGGAAATTTCGTGAAAGTGGGGCCCTGGCTGGTACTCGCCGGGCCAAGCCGCGAGCTGTGGCTGCTGATGGCGGTCAGCTTGCCGATGATTCCTTTCGGTGTCTGGAGCGGATGGCGCTTGCACGGGCGGCTCGACCAAAGACAGCTCTATTTTGCGTGCTATGTCCTGCTTGTCGTCGTCGCGCTTAAGCTCTTATGGGACGGTTTATCAGGTTATTTTTCTTGAAAATATGTCCGCCGTCGAGCTTCCACTGCGTCCGTGAATTTTGATTGGCGCATGGCGCTGAAAAGGCGAGGGCGATTTCGCCCCCGCCCTTCGGCTTTGGGAGGTGCCGGCAGTTTTAAAACCGCGATAATCTTGACGGAAGGGTCGTTGCCTTTTCCGAGCCGGTTAATTTTCGGCGGTCGTCTGTCCTCAGGCCATCATCACAGTCCGGTATCATCGGAGTGACTGCGGCAACTTGATCCATGGCGTGACGAAAAATCCGGCCAGATACATTTCTTCCGTCAGTTTGCTTGCCAGCGGCAATCGCGGCCAGGAGTCATTTTTTCATTTCTTCCTTCTTCATCATACCGTCTTTGGCCGTCTCGTCTTTTTTCATCATACTGTCTTTGGCCGTCTCGTCTTTTTTCATCATACCGTCTTTGGCCGTCTCGTCTTTTTTCATCATGCCGTCTTTGGCCATCGTGTCCTTTGCCATCGAATCTTTCATCATTTTATCGTCGGCGGCCTGTGCCGCGGGCGCGACAGCGAAAACGGCCAGGAATGCCGCAAGGATGACGAACGTTTGGCTCTGGCGGATGAGGTATCCCATCTTATTCTCCATTTTGTTGGCTACGAATTGCCCTGCCCGGACGGCAGGGGCCGATCGCAATAGCGCCGGTGAAGCATCATCCGAAGCGCTGGTCGCGAGTGGTTCTCGCTAGCATTGCTGTGTGAAGAGCCCATTCAGGAAATGTTAGGAAGATGTTAAGATGGACGACGGACACGTCCGTTCACGGAGCTTTGATCGGCAGAGTGAAATCAAACCAGGTGCGGTCGTCCGCTGATCGCACCGAAATGGTCTGATTGTGCGCCGACATGATCTCCTTGGCGATGGCCAGACCAAGGCCCAGCCGTGCCCGGGCATGGCCGTTTGCCCGCGTGCGTGCCGTATCACCGCGGTAGAATCGTTCAAACAGGTAAGGGAGATCGGCGTCGTCGATGGGCGAGCCCGTATTCTCAACCCGGAAGTTCATGAGCTTTCCCGTTTGTTCGGCAGCAATGAGGACCTTGGCGCCGATCGGAGCATGTTCTTCAACATTGCCGAGAACATTGGAAAGCACCTGAATGATGAAGTCGGGGTCGGCAATGACCTCGACGACAGGGGGCGGTAATTTAATTTCGACGGTAAAATTCTTGCGGCCGAAGCTCGGACGCGCGAGCACCATTGCCTTCTCCAATAGCTCGCGGGCGTTCACCGGCCGAGCCTGCACCGAAACGGCGGAGGCATCGGCTTTGGCGAGTTGCAGCAGCCGCTCGACCAGCGAGATCAGCCGGAAA
>CAYWBS010000652.1:0-2372 GCA_964456215.1 uncultured Hyphomicrobiaceae bacterium | reverse complement strand
TCATCTGGCGATGGAAGGGGCTCCTCGTCTATCTCGGCGCCTCTCTTATATCGGTCAGCCTTCTCATCATGTATGCGTTGATTTCCCATACCGACGCCATGGCCCGGCTCTTGACCGTCGAAGCCTGGTATGTCCTGAGCCTCCTTCTGGCGCCGATCGGATATGTCATTCAGGACGTTGTCGCCGATGCAATGACTGTTGAGGCCGTTCCACAGGTCGACGCGTCCGGCCAAGTCTACTCAGAGAGTGAATCCAAGGCGATGCATACAACTATGCAGACGCTCGGGCGCATCGCACTGATAGGCGGTCTGGCCTTGGTGGCCGGTCTGAACATTTTCATGTTTTCGGGCGTCGAGAGCATGAGTCAGGGCGAGAAGGCCGCGATATATGGCCGGATCTACCTGCTGGCCTTGATCATACCGGCGATTTCGGTAAGCGGCGTGATTCTCGCCGGAATTCTGGCGCGCCGGCGGTCGCGTGCGCTTCGCGAAAACGGATTTGGACAAGCGGAAATCGACAGACTCCTATTCGCGCCTGTTGAGAAAACCGAGCCTAATCCATGGATTTTCGGCGGCGGCCTGGCCTTCGTGGTGTTGACGCTCATTATCGGTCTCAGTGAAGTTCCCTATTCGCAAGAAATAATTCTAATCGGCTCGATGGCCATCATATTATTCTTGATGCGAAAATTAGTTGCCGCGCTGGACCCCGCGAAGGCGCGGGCTTTGGTCGGCACGGCGATTATCATTTTCGTGTTTCGTGCTGTTCCGCTTCCAGGTCCGGGCGCCACGTGGTTCGAAATCGACGAACTTGGTTTTGACCAGCAATTTCTCTCTGTTCTGTATTTGATTTCAGCGGTCCTGACGCTCGCCGGAATGGTGGTGTTAAGGCCGTTCATGTCGAGCCGGTCCATCGCATTTATCGTGATCGTCCTGACACTCACTGCGGGTCTGCTCTCCCTGCCCAATATTGGCCTCTATTACGGCATCCAAGAGTGGACGGCGCGTTTGACCGGCGGCATTGTCGATGCCCGGTTCATTGCGATCATCGATACGGCAATGGAATCGCCACTCGGACAGGTAGCCATGATTCCGATGCTCGCTTGGATCGCGAGGAACGCTCCGGCCAATCTCAAGGCCACGTTCTTCGCGGTCATGGCCTCGTTTACGAATCTTGCGCTTTCGACGAGCAGCCTTCTGACGAAATATCTCAACCAGATATTCTTGGTCACGCGCGAGGTCAAGAACCGCGAAACGGGCGTGGTTGAGATTGCCGCTGATTATAGCCAGCTTGGCTGGCTCTTGATTGCCGTCACAGTCATAGCGGTGGTCGCCCCTCTAGGAACAATATTCCTCGTGCAGAAATCGCGGCTGCGCACGCAGGAATAGTTTGACGAGCGAGCGTTTGATGCCTGCAAATGAAATGAACAGAATTCGTCAATCGAGGAACCTTCGCGACGCGCCGAGCTACTAGAGCTTGTTCCGACCAAACAGACCCATTTGACCGGAATATGCTCTAAGAACCGTTATCGCCCGGGAACAGGGCATTCGTTAGTACAATGTCTGTGATTGACGCCATTTAACCGCCATCTCGCGCCGGTATCGGGAGCATCTCGTGGCCAAAAGTCTCTACCAAATCCTCGGGCTTGAGAAAACCGCGTCCGACGAGGAAATTCGCAAGGCCTATCGCACCCTTGCAAAGAAACTGCACCCCGATCTCAATCCAGGTGACAAGGCCGCTGAAGAGCGTTTCAAGGAGGTCGCCGGCGCTTTTGCCATACTTGGCGACGCGGAAAAACGCAAACGTTACGACAGGGGGGAGATCGACGAGTCGGGGGCTGAAAGGCCCGAACAGCGCTTTTACCGCCACTACGCCGATTCCGATAGGCGTCATCAATATACGAGCACCGCCGGATTTGAAGACTTCGTTGATTTCGGCGATCTCTTCAGGGAAGCCTTTGCCAGAGCGGAAGGCGGAGAGCGCCGCTCCCACGCGGGCTCAACACGGTTTCCCGGCGCCGACGTTCGCTACCATCTTTCCATAGACTTCCTGGAAGCGGCAAAGGGTGCGAAAAAGCGTATCACCATGCCCGAAAAAACGACGCTCGATGTCTCTATCCCGGCCGGGATCGAGGATGGCAAGATATTGCGGCTCAAAGGCAAGGGACAACCTGGCCTGAATGGCGGCCCGCCCGGGGATGCGCTTGTTTCCATTCAGGTCCGGCAGCACCGGATCTTTAAGCGGGACGGCGACAATATTCTCATCGACCTTCCTATCGGCCTCCATGAGGCCGTACTTGGCGGCAAGGTGAAAGTTCCGACTATAACCGGACGTGTAACCATGACCGTACCCAAGGGCGCCACTTCCGGGCAGAC
>CAYWBS010000651.1:0-2372 GCA_964456215.1 uncultured Hyphomicrobiaceae bacterium | reverse complement strand
GTGAATTCTATTCGATCGCCATTTCCAACGGCTATCAGCAGGTCGATTCCGGCACCAAAATGGTCCATCTCGGCAAGAATTCCACCAGCCGGATCATCTCCAAGGGGATTGCCGCCGGCCGCTCGCAGAATACCTATCGCGGTCTGGTTTCCGCGCATCGCAAGGCGACCGGAACGCGGAATTTCACGCAATGCGATTCGCTCCTCATCGGTGGTCAGTGCGGCGCCCACACGGTCCCCTATATCGAGGCCAAGAATTCAACCGCGACCTTCGAACACGAGGCGACGACCTCGAAGATTTCGGATGACCAGCTGTTCTACTGCTTGCAGCGCGGCATGGATGCGGAGGAGGCCATCGCGCTCATCGTCAACGGCTTCGCCCGCGAGGTGATCCAACAGTTGCCGATGGAATTCATGGCCGAAACGCAGAAGCTGATCGGGATCAGTCTGGAGGGAAGCGTTGGGTAGTATTTTTGTTCTGGCGTCATGCCCGGACTTGATCCGGGCATCCAAAAGGGTGGTGCGGCGATGCCTGAGGGATTTGCGATTACCTATTGGATTGCCGGGTCAAGCCCGGCAATGACGAAAGAGTTGATACGAGGTTGAGGCCGCTAGATCATCGTCCTGCCCGCTGTCGAGGCATGACGGTTGGAAAACAGGGAAACAGATGCTCGAAATAAAGAATCTCCACGTAAAGATCGCGGGTGAGGACGCGGAAATCCTGAAGGGAATCGACCTGACGGTTGCCAAAGGCGAGGTGCACGCACTCATGGGTCCGAACGGCTCCGGCAAGTCGACGCTGGCTTATGTGCTCGCCGGCAAGGAGGAGTACGAGGTGATGGATGGCAGCGTTACCTGGAACGGTCAGGACCTGTTGGCAATGGCGCCGGATGAACGGGCCGCGGCCGGCGTATTTCTCGCGTTCCAATATCCGATGGAGATTCCCGGTGTCGCGACGATGACTTTTCTGCGCACGGCCATGAACGCGCTGCGCAAGGCGCGCGGTGAGGAAGAGCTGAAGACTCCTGATTTCATGCGCATCGTTCGCGACAAGGCCGCAGCACTCGGCGTCAACCAGGAGATGCTGAAACGGCCCCTTAATGCCGGATTTTCCGGCGGCGAGAAGAAGCGCATGGAAATCCTGCAAATGGCGCTTCTTGAACCGAGTCTTTGCGTTATGGATGAAACGGATTCGGGACTGGATATTGACGCGGTACGGATCGTGTCCGAGGGCGTGAATGCGCTCAGAGCGCCGGACCGGGCCATTCTGGTCATTACCCATTATCAGCGCCTGTTGAACTACATCGTGCCGGACCGCGTCCACGTCCTTTCTGACGGCAGAATTGTGAAATCGGGTGGCAAGGAACTCGCGCTCGAGCTCGAGAAGTCCGGCTACGCCGAATACCAAGCCGGCCAAGCCGCTTAAGCCGGAAAGAGATTGTTGATGAACGTTGCAATCAATATCGCAAGGACCAAGGCCGAGCAGGGCTTCGCGGATCATTTCGCCCATGTCCGAGACAAACTGCCGGGTGACAAGAAGATCATGGCGCTCAGGGACGCGGCAATCGCGAATTTCGAACGGCTTGGGCTACCCCACAGGCGGATCGAGGAGTGGAAATATACCGACCTCAGGGCAAGGCTTGTCGATATTCCGCCGCCGGCAGTCGGCAGGTCCGGTGTTTTGCGCGACGGCGATCTGATCGGCATGCCAGGGCTCGCCCTCGGATCGCTTGATGCCTACCGCGTGGTCTTTGTCGATGGTCGTCTCGACGCGGATCTTTCGGCCCTGCCGGCGCTCGACGGTTTTGAATTCCGCTCTTTTTCCGAGACCGCGGCCAAAGGGCCGGAGTGGTTTACGGGATTAATCGGCGCGGTGAACCCGCCGGAGAAAGAGGATGCAATCGTTCAGCTCAACGCCGCATTCATGAGCGACGGAGCCGTCCTTCGCGTGAAAGACGGGGTTGCCGTCGACAAGCCGGTCCATCTGATTTCGATTTTGAGCGGCGATGAACCAAGGTCGGCCGCGCTCCGTCATCTGGTGATCATTGGCGAACAGGCGAGGGTGACGCTTGTCGAAAGTTTTGTATCTCTTGGAGACACGGCGCAGCATTCCAATTTCGTCAGCGAAGTTTGCCTTGGCGCGGGCGCCACGCTCGACCACATCAAAGTTCAAAACGAAGGCGCCAACACCACACATCTGTCGACATGGATGACGCGGATCGGTGCAGACGCCCGTTATCGCGCCTTTCAGTTCGCCACCGGAGCGGCACTTTCCCGAAATCAGCTCTTTGTCCGTTTTGACGGCGAAAATGCCTCTGCAAACGTAAGCGGCGCCGGAATGCTTCGCGGTAATCAACACTGCGATACGACGCT
>CAYWBS010000650.1:0-2376 GCA_964456215.1 uncultured Hyphomicrobiaceae bacterium | reverse complement strand
AAGTCGCAAAGCTCTTCGAAAGCCTCTCTGTCGAGATCGGCGATGCCTGCCGGCGATCCCAGGGCCTTTTGAAATAAGCTGAACCTGAGCTCGACTGCCTCGGCAAACCGCTCAATGCCACCGGCCAACCGGCAACCACTGACAAGACTTTCGAGCGCGTTGCGAAGGACGGGGCCACTGAGATGCAGAACCAGCGCCTCGTCGGCCTCAATGCGAGAAATTTGCTTTGCGGCGGCCATCATCACACCCTGCCCTATTCGGCCGCGACCGCTTGCGTCCTGGCGATCACGGTCAGGGCGGACATGGCGGCGGCATTCGCCTGGGCGATAGAATCATCGATTGTTTCCGGGCCGATGGCGGAGCCGGCGACGAAAACGCCCGGCCGCGACGTGGCGCCGATCACCCCATACGCCTCCTCGCGCGCGATGTAGCCGTGCCGGTGCAGCGCAATTCCGAAGATTTCGGAAATCAGCAGGTTGTCGACATTCGGGTCCATGCCGATGGCGTGCACCACCAGATCGAACGGAATGGTGATCGGCCGCTTGACGAGCGTATCTTCGCCCTTGACGATCAGTTTGTCGCCGTCGGAGGTCACTTCGGCGATGCGCGCCTTGATATATTTGATTTTGAACTCCTCCTGCGAGCGCCAGTAATAATCCGTCTCATAATGTCCGTAGGTGCGGATATCCATGTAGTAGATATAGACGTGGCAGTCCGGGAGTTCCTCGCGGATTTCCATCGCCAGGTTCGCGGAGACCGTGCAGCAGATCTTCGAGCACCACTCGCGCCCGATCTGCCGGTCGCGCGAGCCGACGCAGAGGAGGATCGCGACCCGTTTGGGTTTGTGGCCGTCGGAAGGACACCTGACACCCGCTCCGCCGGAAATCATCTGCTCGACCTGCGTCGTGGTGACGACGTCCGGGAAGGTTCCGAAGCCCCATTCCGGCTTGTTCACGGAGTCGAAATGGGTGAACCCCGTACAGAGGATGACCGAGGCGGCGGACACCGTCTGATCGTTGGAGAGCACCGCCGAGAAATTGCCGGAATCGCCTGAGAAAGCCTTGACGGTTCTCTCCCTATGAACCGTGATCAGATCGTTGCCTTCTACCCGGTCCACCATGCCGCCAATGGCATCCCTGGCCCACTCGCCGGACGGAACGAGCTTGGCATAACCGGATAGTATCGGAGCGCCGCCGAGCCGGTCCTCCTTCTCCACCAAGATCGAGGGCTGACCGACGCCTGCAAGCGCATGCGCCGCGGCCAGGCCGGCTGGTCCTGCGCCAATGATCAGGACCGGCTTCGTCATCTGCTGCGCTCGATTGCCTTGAAGCCGGGCCCGGATGTCACCATCAGGCGCGGGTCGTAAAGCTGGTCCTGCTTGCCTTGTTCCACTTCTTTCAAATAGGCCTCGAATTCCTGTTTCTTTGTTTCCCAGCCGA
Organism: uncultured Hyphomicrobiaceae bacterium; assembly: GCA_964456215.1. Taxonomy (GTDB): domain Bacteria; phylum Pseudomonadota; class Alphaproteobacteria; order Rhizobiales; family BFAS01; genus MnTg02. The sequence goes on along the minus strand of CAYWBS010000650.1, from coordinate 937 downwards.
TGCCGAGTTTTTCCATCAACGTTTCGACAGGCGAAGCGTGCCAGTGCGTCTGCACGATCTTGTAGGGATGGGCACCGCAAACCAGCGCGGCGAATTGCACGTCCGCCAGGATCGGAAGTTCGAAATGCTTGCCTTCGGCCTTGCCGATCCACTGATTCTTGTCGAGCGTGGTGATGCAGCCGGTGTCGTGTCCGACCATGACATCCGCATTCGCCTCCTCGACGGCGACCTTGATCTTGCGGTCGATGGCGAAGGAGCGGGTAAACTCGCGCTCAGAGATAATGTGGCGGAAGCCGAAACCGCAGCAATCATACCAGGTATTGTAGTCGATCACTTGTGCGCCAAGCGCTTCGATAAGGCCGGTCGAGACGGCGACCCGGTTGCCGTCCAATATGTCGTCGTCATAGATCGCATCCTCCGGCACCATCTTGTAGACGTGGCAGGCCGGATGGATGGTGGCGCGAATCTTCGATGCATCGATCACCTGATGGTTGGCGATCTCATGGCGCATCACATGCGCCCATTCGGAATAATGCACGACCTCCTCGGGGATCAGAAGCTTGCCATCGACAAGCCGGCCGAGCTTGCCGAGAATTTTTTTGACACTCTCCCTGAGCTTCGCCGATTGCAGGAGATAGCTTCTGACTTCCTTGTAGTTGCCGAAGGACGTTCCGCAATGGACCAGCGGATAGAAGTGGCCGTCATCGAAGCCCTGCGCCCGCCCGGAGACATAGGCCTGATGGAAGTTCCTGAGGAACACGGCGGCCAGGCTTTCAAGATTGCCGATCCCGGAGCCGTGATAGTTCCATGCGGTGCAGGAGGTTTGATCGGTTTCGTCCAGATATTCCGTACCCAACTGGTTTTGCAGCCACAGCAACGACACCGGGTAGCCCGGAATATTGCCGCATTGACCGCAGGATTTATGGTGCCAAAGCCG
>CAYWBS010000649.1:0-2378 GCA_964456215.1 uncultured Hyphomicrobiaceae bacterium | reverse complement strand
GTGCCTGCCTTTGCCCGGGACTGGCCTGTGTTAAAGGAGTTCAAATTCATGCGCCAAGTGCTCGGGTGGCAGGACTTGGCCGGGGGTGTGCGATCGAAGCTCGCAGGCGAGCGTTATGGGGCGCTCCTCGTGGACACGCGGGATATGGCGGCAGAGATGCTGTACCACCTACGCGACGAACGTGTGCCGCTCTACGTTTGGGCGCCGGGGCCTGAGCCCCACGACCATTTCCAGATGACACGGCCCTTCACCGCATCTGCACCCGAGCCCATTCTGCTCCTCTCATTGGAGTCATGTCCTCCTCGGATCACCGGCCGCTTCACCGACGTTCAACCGGTTGGCGTCGAGCACGTGCCGCACATTAAGAACAAGCAGCCCAACGTCTATTTTTGCCGGCTGGCTGGATACAAGGACGCCGGACCTTAAGCGACCGATCAGGCAGGAAACCCAGGCGAAGCCTCCCGCTATTCGGAATTCGAACCAGCGGGAGCTTCGCAGTCTTTCGCCGTCAGACTTTAACGCGCTCGATCTTCACTGGCACGGGACGGCACACTGTGTTGCAAACCGGCGAATGCTCTTGGCTGAAGGACAGCAGGTCATCCAATTCCTCGTCCGAGCAATCCGCCTTGACGGTCATCTTGATAAGAATCTGTTCGTAGCCGGGCGAGACGGACTCATCGAGACCGAGAAGGCCCTGAACGTCGAGGTCGCCTTCGAGTTCGGTGGATAATTCCTCGATCGCAATGCCGCGTGCCGCCGCGTGCAAAACCAATGTGGTGGTGACGCATCCCGCCAAAGCGTGCAGCAGAAACTCCACCGGATTGGCGCCCTCGTTATTGCCTAGGAGAACGGGCGGTTCGCCATTGGTGAAAACGAAATCCGTCATGCGGGAGTCGTCCTCCCGTCCGGCGCCGTAGAAGTCGCGAATGGTCGAGCGATTGACGCCGCCGTCGATCCAGACATTCCTGGCCCGGAACTGGAACCGGGCGAGGTTTGGATCGGCCTTGATCGCCTTGATCGTATCGAACGCCGCCCCGACATCGAGGCCGTTCACATGGGCCGGGCGTTCGGCCAGTGCTGCTTGCGTGTTCATGGTCATCTCCATCGTTCGGAAGCTGATGTTCAAATCACCGCGGGAACCCGCGGCCATGGCCCTGAAATAGAGATGGACATCGCGCGCGATCAGGTCGATTTTTCGCAAAAAGGGTCTATACATGCCAAAAAGGGGAGGCGAATATGGCTGAAAAAGACGCTTCTGCCCTAGATGCCTTGATTGTTGCCGTGCCTGAGACGGCCGGATCGGCACTTTACGGCATGATCGACGTGCTCGCGGCGGCCGGAAACCTTTGGCAGGACCTCGTCGGCGCCGAACCGAAACGGCACCCGATACGGCCCAGGATCGTTTCGCCGTCGCGCGCCCTTTTTGTCTGCGGCAACCGGATCCCCGTCGCGCCAGATCTCGGCGTTGACGAAGATCCCGCCGGCGACATTGTTATTCTGCCTGAGATTTGGCTTGCGCCGGACGACGATCCGAAGGGCCGCTATCCCGAACTTCTCGACTGGGTTCGCAGGCGCTACCAAAGCGGGAGCAGGATCTACGCCGCGTGCTCAGGCTCGGTCATGCTGGCGGCGACGGGACTGCTCAACGGCAAGGACGCGACATCGCATTGGGGCTACCAGGATCTGTTCCGTACGCATTACCCTGAGGTGAATTTCCGCCCTGAACCTAATCTTGCTTTTGCCGATCCGGCGGGGCGGATCGTTACGGCGGGCGGAACAACGTCATGGCACGATCTCGCGATCCATATCATCTCGCGGCATTTGAGCCCGGGCGAGGCGTTACGAATCGCCAAAGTGTATCTTTTGAAATGGCACAGCGAAGGGCAGCTTCCCTATGCCAGTCTGGTGCGCCGGCAGCCTCACGCCGACTCCGCGGTCAGACACTGCGAGCGATGGCTTGAGGAGCATTACCGCGAGCCTAGCGCGATTTCAGGGGCGGTTGCGATATCCGGTATTCCCGAACGCAGCCTGAAGCGGCGGTTCAAGACGGCGACGGGGACGACCCTCATCACCTATGTTCAGAACCTTCGGGTCGAAGAGGCGAAGCGCCGTCTGGAAACGGGGTCTCAAGCCTTCGAACGAATTTCCACCGAAGTCGGCTATGACAACCTCGCCTTCTTCCGCAGGCTGTTCAAGCGTTGCACCGGTTTGACCCCGGGGCAGTACCGGCGGATGTTCAGCCCGTTTTCGCGCGCCGCGTCCAAGCCCGACAGTTCGTGATGGGGCGGTGCGTTGCACCGGAAGACAGACCGGACGCCCTCAATGCAGAAAGTCCGCGGCAAGATAGATCAGGGCGGCCAATCCTGCGGCAGAGGGGA
>CAYWBS010000648.1:0-2380 GCA_964456215.1 uncultured Hyphomicrobiaceae bacterium | reverse complement strand
GGCCGATGGCCACCGTCGGCAGACCCATGCCAAGCACACCTTTGACGAAGCCCGCGAGCAGGTAAGCGCCGGCAACCGCGGCAAGAAAAAATGTGTCCACCCGGCGCCTCCTCGCGACGCCAGCGACCATGCGCGATCGGCGTCAGGGCGACAATGCGGAATGCTGCAACTCTGGCTTCTATTTTCGCGAAGCCGGTTTGTTTGCCTGGCGGTTCGGTGCCATACTTTTCGTGACCAGCAGGTGCCGGGCATGGATGTTTTCGTTGCCAAGCTCTCCGAGTTTCCCGACGGCGAGCGGCGTATCGTCAGTCACGACGGGCGCGAAATCGGCGTGTTCCATTGGCAGGGCGCGTTCTATGCCTACGAAAATCTCTGCGTGCACCAGGGCGGGCCGGCCTGCGAAGGCATCATGATGCACAAGGTCGAGGACGTGATGGGGCCCGACCGCACCTGGGTCGGGCAGAAGTTTTCCGATGACGAAATCCACTTCGTCTGCCCCTGGCACGGCTACGAATACGATCTGAAGACCGGCGAATGCGCGGCCGACCGCTCGCTGCGCCTGAAGCGCTTCGAGGTGGTGCGGCGCGGGGAGGATATCTATGTCGTCGCAACTTGACGCGGCTACGCGCCCGAGCGATGCCGAGATCCAGGCCATGCTGGCGCGTGCGGTGCGGCTCTATGCCGAGCGCGTCGCCGAATCCGAAGCTGCCTTGCCCGCTTTCCCACCCGACGCGCCGATGACCGCCACCGAGGTGATGGTGACGGTGACGGCGATGCTGAAGGCGGTGAACCTGCAGGTGTTCGAGCTCGGCATGTGGCAGGCCTGGTCGGGCCGGCAATAACGGGGCGAAAAGCAACATGGACCTTCCGCTCAGCGATTTCCGCCGCATGGCGGTGGAGGAATTCGACACCAGCAAGCTCTTGGCGCACGCCGCCAATCAGGCAGGCGAGCGCGGCTACAAGAACTTTCCCATCGTGGATATCGACTCGCATCACTACGAGTCGGAATCGCTTAATGAGATCCTCGAATACATGGACGACCCGGTGGTCCAGCAACTTGCCATGAGCGCCAGCCAGTCCGGCATGCGCCACACCGGCGTGTTCAAGACCGACGTCGGCTATCAGGACATGGGCGGCCGCGTCATGCGCTATCCCTTGCGCAAAATCGAGAAGACCGACGGCGCGCAGCACCGCGACATCGCGTTGAGCAAAAGATGGATGGACGCCATGGGCGTGGACGTGGCGGTGATGTTCCCGACGCCCATGCTGCTGCTCGGCCTGCATCCGCAGGTCGAGGTTGAGGTAGCGATGGCGCGCGCCTATAACCGCTGGCTGACCGAGCGCGTGCTGGCGCACGAGCCGCGCCTGCGCTCCATGCTCTATCTGCCGTTCAACGACGCCGAGGCCTCCTACCGCATCGTCAAAGAGTTCGGCGACAAGAAAGGCGTCTGCGGCTTCATGGTAACCGCCGCACGCTACCGGCCGGTGCACCACAATTCCTTTATGAAGACCTACGCGCTGCTGGAGGAAATGGGCCTGCCGCTCGGCTTCCATGCCGGCTACAACTGGGGCGATCAGTCGATGACCATGATGAACAAGTTCATCTCGGTGCACGCCATCGGCTTCGTGTTCTACAACATGGTCCATCTCACCAACTGGATCATGAACGGGCTGCCGGAGCGTTTCCCCAAATTAAAGGTGGTGTGGATCGGGAGCGGGCTCGCCTGGATCCCGTTCATCATGCAGCGGCTCGACAACGAATACATGATGCGCACCTCGGAGGCGCCGGCGCTGAAGAAAAAGCCGAGCGACTACATGCGCGACATGTTCTTCTCCTCGCAGCCGATGGAGATGACCGACATGGGCGCCATCGAGCAGACCTTCCGCATGATCAAGGCCGAGAGTCAGCTGCTTTATTCGTCGGATTATCCGCACTGGGACTTCGACCTGCCCTCAACCATCTACGACCTCCCCTTCCTGTCGGAGCAGGCCAAGCGCAACATCCTGGGCGGCAACGCCATGCGGGTGTTCAATTTGAAGCTGCCGGCGCAGAAGCTCGCCCGGGTGGCCTGAGCACGGGCGCCACACGACCAGACAACGAGCCCGTGAGGCCGGACAGCCGTCGCCGCACCTGCATCGTAGCGCGCTCGTTGGTAGCAAGTTTTTGTATTCAAAACAAAATATATAAAGATAGTATCTTTACTATTCTATAAATCGCGCCATACTGGCGGGCCCCGATGGGAGGACGCTGAGAGCATGGCGCGGCAGCAATTGCGGCAACCAGTGACGATCAGCGGCGATCTGACCGCCCGCATCATGTTCGCTGGGCGTTCTTCCTCGCTGTCGGCGCAGATCGTCAACCAGGTACGCGACCAGCTGT
>CAYWBS010000647.1:0-2381 GCA_964456215.1 uncultured Hyphomicrobiaceae bacterium | reverse complement strand
ATCGTTCTCATTGAGCTGAATGACAGCCGAAAGGTTGCCGAGCTTATAGCGCAGCGGCAAACGCATCGCGAAATCGACCAGGTCGTTGTCGAGAAACGGCACTCGTACCTCCAGGCCGTGTGCCATCGCCAGCTTGTCCTCAACGACCAGAAGACCGTGCAGAAATGTCTTGGCTTCGAAATATAGCGAGCAATTGACGTAATCCTCAGCCTTTCTTGGAGCCCGCATTTCAGGCGGAAAAACGGATTGAAAAACATCCCGCGATAGCGATTCGTCGAGCGGACCCGCTATCGGTGCTATGAGGCGGGCAAATTCGGCCTCGGGAACCAGGCGCTGCCAATGCGCGAAATACTTCGAGACATAATCGCCAAAGTCATCATTGACAACTGCCTGGTAGTAACGCCAAGGGTAGCCCGCAAAAAGCTCGTCTCCGCCGGTTCCGGCCAAGACCACCTTGCCAAAGCGCGACGCCAGTTGCGATGCATAGAAATTCGGGTAGCTCTGGCCGACGCGTGGCTCTTCGATGTGCCACGTCATCCGCGGAAGCGCCCGTTGCATATCGCCGGCTTTGAGCACCATTTCGTAGTGTTCGGTTCCAAAGTGATAGGACATATGCTCCGCCAAGAACCGCTCATCCGTCGCAAGTTCGAGACCCGAGGCCGAGCGCATGTCAAACCCGATGGTAAAGGAACGCATCCCGGCCTCATGCCTGGCAGCCACTGCGGTGATTGCACCCGAATCTATCCCTCCGCTCAAATAGGCATTGACCGGAACGTCGGAAATCAATTGCCGTTTGACCGCTTGGACAAAGAGGCGGTTCAATTCCTCCGCATATTCTTCGTCGGACGCACCCGTCTCTTCCTCGCGGAATTCCCAATCCCAATATTGCCGTGTCTCGATTTTGCAGTTTCTCCGGATGCGCAACCAATGGCCCGGACGCAGGGTTTTGATATCGCGAAACAGGGTGCTGTCGGAAAAGAAGTTTTGAAAACTCAAATACTCTACGAGCCCGGCGGGATCGAGGCCCGCCGTAATGCGGGGATGCGCCAACAGGGCTTTGATCTCGGATCCGAAGGCAACGATTTGTCCAACCTGTGCCCAATAGAGTGGCTTGATGCCGTAGCGGTCGCGTGTGAGCCACAATTCACCCTGCTTGCGGTCCCAGATTGCAAAGGCGAACATGCCGTTGAACCGGTCCAGAGCGGCAGGGCCCCATTCGGACCACGCCGCCAGCACGACCTCGGTATCGGTTCGTGACCGGAAGCAGTGGCCGCTTCGTTCCAACTCAAGTCTCAATTCCCGAAAATTGTAGATTTCTCCGTTATGGGCGATCACGAACCGGCCATCCGCTGTGGCCATTGGCTGTCGGCCGGCGACGGTCAGGTCCAGCACGGCAAGCCGTCTATGGCCCAGCGCAATCGGACCGTCGGTATAGACGCCATGGCCGTCCGGGCCGCGATGTGCAATCGCTGTCGCCATTGCCTCGACGATGCGCGACTCCGCCGGTCTGCCGGAAAGGTCAAAATATCCGCTAATTCCGCACATTAACGATCGGTTGCTCTGGCAGGCTGATGATCAGGCGTCTAGGTCGCACAGACATTCGACGACATAGCTGTAATCGTCGTTGCTCATGTGATTGTGCAGAGGAATCGCCATGGTATTGCAGGCGCAGTCCTTGGCTACGGGATAGTCATCCGGTTGGGTTCCGAAGCGATCGCGGTAATAACCGAGCATATGGATCGCGTGCGTCCCGGGTCGTGTCGCGACGCCTCGCGCCTCGAGCGTCTCCATCATCATGTCGCGCGACATCGGGGCGGCGCCGGGGTCGATGCGAACCACAAAGGATTGCCACGAATGCATATCTCCCTCAGGCACATCCGGCACCGACAGCCAGCTGAGATGGCGTAGTTCCCGAGTATAGAAGCGCGCACCTTCGGCGCGCTCGGCGATAAACCTGTCGAGCTTATGCAGCTGCTCAATTCCGACCGTCGCCTGAACGTCGGTCATGCGGTAGTTGAAGCCGAGAACATCGAAACTCGGCATCGAGTATGGGCGTGGCCCCGCGTGACGCGCCTCCTCTGAAAGCGAGGCGCCATGATTGCGCCGTCGGCCGGCGCTCTCCGCGATTCCGGCATCGTTCGTTGTCAGCATTCCGCCTTCGCCGGTGGTGATTGCCTTGCGCGGATGAAACGAGAAGGCAGCCACATCCCCGAGACCACCCGTCGACCGACCGCGATAACGTGCACCCGCTGCACATGCCGCGTCTTCGACAATCCTCACATGATCCGGCAATGCCGCACGCAATCCATCGATATCTGCCGCAAGTCCAAACAGGTGAACCGGGATGATCGCGGTGGTCTTTTCCGTAACCCGCGCGGCGG
>CAYWBS010000646.1:0-2386 GCA_964456215.1 uncultured Hyphomicrobiaceae bacterium | reverse complement strand
GGGGGCCGCGCTCAAGTCCTTGCGCGACCGGCTCATCCAGCGTCAGCGCTGACGCGCCGCTACCGCCCTTTCTCCGCCCCGCACAATCCCCGCGCACGCCAACGGCCTGGTGCAATTACCTCTGCGCCGACGCTCACTAGCGGCAAGCTCGGAAGTTTGTGCTAACCTCCATACACGTCTATATTCCCAGCGCCATCGCCCTATTGACTTCCTCTTTATCGTCACATTCTATTCCGGGGGTCATTTATGCTTCGAACCATTTTTCAACATGTCATTACATCCGCGTATAACTATTTGCGAACATTTCTGCTTCTACTTGTGCGTCCCCCGCGAATAGCCGCGGAAATAGATTGGCAGGGGCACGAGAGTCTCTTCAAGTCTCTCAAATTTTTCGCCACGTCCTGCACATTCTTTGCCGTTGCCTGGCTCTTTACAAGCTACGCAATGGGCGGCGCAACCCTATTTGATTCTATTTTTCCAACGAGCTCCGACTTCCGCAAGGCCTCCTACATATTCGTCGCCCTCGCCTGGACAATGGGCGCCGGCCTATTGATGTTTCTATCCGCCAAGATGGTCCACGGTGACAAGGCTTCCCTTCGCTCGTTCATACCTTGTTTCGCATACGCCTCGGGTGCCATCATATTTCTGATTGCCATCATCGTCACGGTGACCGTCGCCTGGCTTCTCTGGAGCCCGCTTGAACCCGACGAACAGTTAGCCACCAGACTGACCCTCGTGGACGCCGCCAACATTCCGGCGTTTTGCAACGAAATAAGAACTCCCGAATGCCAAATCGCCCTCCGATCTGGGTACAACACATCCTGGATCATAGCGATTGCGCTATTCGCTTGTTTATCCTATCAGGCTCTCATAACTGCTTTCCTTTTGCGCAGAGAACTATCTATCCGGGCGGCACCGTTCTTTATCTCGATGGTTCTAATTCTAGTCGTGGTTATTTTCGCGACGCAACTGGCGGCCAACGCCGGGATGGCCCGGTCTCTCGAAGGCGTCCTTCTCGCTCGGATTCCCGCGAAAATTCCAGTTGCCGCCTTTATCGAATACAACCGATGTCGAGCCGACATCGATTCCGAACCGGCCCAGGCCGTCGAGCATTGTGGAAAATCGGTGACCGCCGACAGGCGTTACGTACCCGGATACATCAATCATTGTCTCGCCGCTCTTCGTAACCGTGACTTTCCAACAGCCACGGATTCCTGCAACAGGGCCGTTGCCCTGAACGACAGCAATCCTATAGCGTACTTGGTGAGGGGATCATTGCGCGCGGAGCAGGAGCAATGGGACAATGCGCGGTCCGATTTTAACAAGTGTATTGTCATAGAACCTCGTATGATCTTGTGTCACGAGAGCATGGCGAAGATATTTTTCGCCCTCAAGCAATGGAACGTTGCATTAGGCCATTTGAATCGAACGATAGAGCTAAATGGACCTGTTTCTCGGCTGTATGCCGCTCGCGCCAACGCAAATATCGAGTCAGGGAATTTGTCAGAGGCGCTGGCAGACCTAAAGAGCGCTCAAACATATTCCCCAGACAACTTGGACATCCTGCATCTGCAGGGCGAGATACATTTGCAGGAGCAAGACTTTGACGACGCCATTGCGGACTTTACCGCCGCAATTCCAGCAATAGTCTCCGGAAGCGACGCTGCTAGGATAAGAGTTGCCAAAACATACACAGCGAGGGCGCGAGCATTTCTTGGCAAAGAAGAGTTTGACAAGGCGATATCTGATTTCTCCCAGGCCATATTTCTCACGCCGACTTCACCGGAGGGATACCATGTGCGCGGAATTCTACGCGCAATGAAAGGAGAGCCGGTGGCTTCGGCGGCAAATCACAAACTTGCACTTCAATTGCTGGAGTTGAGTCTCGTGGAGCCGGGGGCGACCGATGCCAAAACCGCCAAACTCGAAGAGGACCGCCTTAGGAAAGCCGCTCAGCTTGGCAACCTATCCTATTTTGCGCTATTCGCGGGAGAGTACGGCCGTGCGCTGGAGGCTTCACAGGAAGCGATAAAGCTTGCACCCGATTTGTTATGGATTAAGACAAATATGGCTCACGCATTGATGTATCTCGGCCGTGTCGATGAAGCCAAGAAGATCTACATGGAAAATCGCCGGCGATTTCTAGGCGGCCCAACCTGGGAGCAAGCCATTTCATCTGATTTCGATTTGCTTCGCAAGAATAGGATGTCACATTCACTTATGCCGGAGATAGAAGCCGCGCTCGGGATCGCGAAAACACAATGACCCGTTCGACTCCTTGTGACTGGAGGTAGGAGTCGGCGTTCGGCTCATTGGGTCTTATCGCCGGATCGGATCGCGACGATGCGGCCGGCCTCGGGCGCCGCTCCCTCCGCAGGCGCCTGCG
>CAYWBS010000645.1:0-2387 GCA_964456215.1 uncultured Hyphomicrobiaceae bacterium | reverse complement strand
AGATACTCTCTTAGCTCAGACTGCAGGTTGTCCCAAAACATTTGACGACGGACAGATGGTGGGTTGAGGTCGGGCGTATCAATCCGGGATACTGTCGTAACCAAGCCACTCTATTTTGGCCAGAAGGATCTGTCAGCGGCCGGAAAGGGCTTCGGCCAGGATTTAGTCGAGAAGCTTATAGGCGAATCTCTGAAGGCGGAGCGCCAGAAGATTGCAGCAGAGATCACTACGCTCAAAAAGGCGGCAAAATCTCTAATCGAACTGCAAAGCGACGTTGAAGAAAAGGAAGAGCGCCGCAGCGAGCTTGAAGACACGAAGTTCCGCCTTGAGCAGTTCGAGAGGCACGGCGTTAAAGAGAAGCTCGAAAAACAAGTAGAGTTTCAGCGCGACGGTGATTTTTGTGAAGCTGTGGACGAGGCAACGGAAGAATGGCGCTCCGCCTTCGGAAGTGTCATTGCGGAAGCTGAAGTGGCACTAAACGAAATCGCTATTCCTGTATCAAAAGCAAATGCAGCGTTCTTCACGAAATACGAAATTAAGTTCGGCGAATTGAAGAAAACCGTTACTGACGCCAAAAACGTCCTCGCCTCAGTCGAGAAATCCCAGAAAGACCTGAGTACATTGAGGACGGAACTTGTCGGAACTGCCAATTCTCTAAAAGATGAATTCGCGCAAACCGAACGCGATTTGGTCAAAGCATTGTCCGATCAGGGCGTGACATCGATCCAACCTAACGCGTATGTCACGTTGATGAAGCGGAAGGCAGAACTTGAGGCTAAAATAACCGAGCTGCACAAAAAGACATCGAAGGAAGCCACGCGCCGAGATGCGGTTCTTCGATCTATCGCGCGCCTCAACGGCCTGTGGCTCGAAGAGTTTAAGCAGATCGCCGCCGCCCTTGCTGGGATCAAGTCGGCGCAGCAGGCATTAAGTGTGGAGGTCAAATTTAAGGAGGACAAAGCCGCCTTTCAGGCAAGAATCGAGAAAATGTGCCGTGGCAGCGGCATCCGCAAGGAGGCCTACCAGGCGCTTGCCGAAAACTACGCGGATTTTGCGGCGATTTACAAGGATCTGGACGCAGCATCGAAACTCACGAAAAACAGGGCGGATGCATTTCGGCAGCTCATGCAGGATAACCTAGCCGATGCTCTTGTTTGGCAAGTGCCAAACAGTTTTCATGTCACCTATCATGGCAAGCCGCTCAAATCTCATTCGCTTGGCCAGCGCGCGTCAGCGATGATGCTATTTCTACTCAGTCAGGACGAAAATGACCTCCTCCTCGTGGACCAGCCAGAAGACGATCTCGACAGCCAGACTGTGTATGAGGAAGTCGTCAAACTCGTGCGCGACATCAAGGCCGGGAGGCAATTTATATTCGTGACCCATAACGCGAACTTCCCGGTTCTTGGCGATTCTGAAGTCGTGGCGGCATGCGCGGCGACGGATTCGAATATCGAGGTAGCCGCGGGAAGTATCGACACAAAGGAATGTCAAGGCAAAATTGTCAGCATCATGGAAGGCGGTGCGGAAGCGTTCGAGCGCCGTAAGACGATTTACGAGCTGTGGCATGCCGAACCGGAGGTCCCGTAACTGCCCCCCATTCCATTCACATCCAAATTTGGCTTTGGGGTAAAAGTTGGGGCGTCGCCTCGCTTTACCTACACTAATTGGCAAATAGTATCGTCAGATTCACTTGTAAATGTATCACACACGTGATACACTATGAGTTTATGACCGGAAGTAAAATTATGCCCAAAGATGCTGTCATACATACCCGCGTCGACGATCGCTTAAAGCGTGACGCTGAGAAAGTTCTCGATGCAGTCGATGTATCGATGGCTGAAGCGGTGCGTATCTTCTTGCGCCAAGTCGTACTCCATAAGGGCCTACCCTTTGATGTACGCATTACCAACAAGGAAACACAGAAAGCAATACGAGCAAGCAGAGCGGGCAAAGTGCGTACCCACAAAGGTGCATCAAAAGATATTTTGAAAGAGATTATCGAATCTGCTGACTAGAGCGTATGAAAGACGTCCGCACGACTGCAAAGTTTCGACGTGATCTCAAACGGTGCAAAAAGCGCGGATACGACCTCGATCTTTTAGAGGAGGTGCTTGACCTACTACGTGAAGGGACACCACTCCCCAAAACATACAAGGATCACATGCTCAAAGGAGAATGGTCAGGCTGCCACGATTGCCACATCCAACCTGACTGGGTGTTGATCTACGAGACTGACGACGATTCTGTGACCCTAGAGCGTACCGGTACGCACGCCGACCTCTTTGAATAACAGCCCGCTTCGATAATTCCTCAGGCACACGATGCCGTCTAGTCGTCTGTGAAGAACGGCTAAGCGTTTGATGGATCGGCGCAAATCCCATTAC
>CAYWBS010000644.1:0-2392 GCA_964456215.1 uncultured Hyphomicrobiaceae bacterium | reverse complement strand
ACGCGTTCCGCTTTGGCATCGACATTCCCGAAGGTGCACCGGTGTCGACCCAGGAGCGCGCTTACACGTCGCCTATCTGGTACACGCCGAAGGGCTAGAGTCCGCTACCAGTTGGGATCGAAGTTTAGGCGGCCTTGAGCAGGCCGCCTTTTTTGTTGTGAACGTTCGAACAAAGGTTGATTGAATGACCGACTTTTATCGCGGCGGCAGACCTCTAACTGACGGCACGGGCAATCAAATGCTCGCGGGTGCAATGCACAAACAAGTCCCGCACGCTCTGCGCTCGAACGGATCATTTCCGCGACATTGGACGTAAGTTTGATACTCATCAATGTGTGCGGCACGTAGTCTTGTAGCTGTTTCAATCGTTAATCATACCAGAGTGAACCTGGGGAGGATGTATTATGCGTCACCTTCTAATGGCCTTGACCATCTGTGTGTTGGTGCCGCCCCCCGCTATCGTATCGACCCAAGATCATCTTCCCGACAGAAAGAAAGGGTGTCGCCGAGAACTTCGGCAAGAAGCAATATTCGCCATATGCCGGACGCGAATTCCCAACGCGCGTGTTGTGGGGCGATACGCATCTCCACACAATGGTTTCGGTGGATGCGGGAACCATGAATCGGCTCGGACAGGAAGACGCCTTTCGCTTTGCCCGCGGGGAAGAAGTCACGACGACGCACGGGCTACGCGCAAAACTTTCTCGCCCGCTCGATTTCTTAGTCATCAGCGACCACGCAGAAATGTACGGGCTGATGCCGCAGTTGCTCAAAGGCGATCCCGAGATCGTTAGCACTGATCCAGGAAAGCGCTGATACGAAGTGTTAACGAGTGGCGACGGTGAAAAGGCCTTCAAGACCGCGATGGAGATCGTCGGCTCGCTCTCCGAGAAAGAGCCGCCCATCAAGAGCGACAGAGCCGTTAAGCATGCGTGGCAGGCGTACACGGCCCTGGCCGACAAATATAATGAGCCTGGCCGGTTCACGGCTCTTATTGGCTACGAGTGGACCGCGATCGGCGGGTTCAACCTGCATCGGAATGTGATCTTCCGGGGAGACGCCAGCGTCGCCAATCAGACGGTTCCGTTTTCGCAGTATGATAGCCAGAATCCCGAAGATCTCTGGAGCGCACTCGCGGAGTTGGAGGAAAAAACCGGCGCTGAGGTGCTCGCCATTCCGCACAATGGGAACTTGAGCAACGGCCGCATGTTCACCGTAGAGACTTTTGATGGCAAGCCGCTGACCAAGGAAATCGCCTCATTGCGGGCGCGCTACGAACCGCTCATCGAGGCGACGCAGATCAAAGGTGATGGCGAGACTCATCCGCTTCTTTCGCCGAATGATGAATTTGCCGACTATGAGACTTGGGACCGGTCCAATCTCAATGGAACCGAACTCAAGAAGCCTGAGATGCTGCAATGGGAGTACGCGCGCTCAGCGCTGAAAACCGGCCTCATGCTTGAAGAAAAACTTGGCGTTAATCCCTACAAATTTGGCATGGTCGGCGGCACTGACGCACACACCGCGCTTGCGGCCGTCGAGGAGGAGAACTTTTTCGGCAAGCATTCCGGTGTAGAACCGGAGCCCAACCGCTGGAAAGATATTGTGATCGAGGCACCCGATCCGAAACTGAATGTAATGGGTTGGCAGCAGGCGGCCTCGGGTTACGCTGCGGTGTGGGCCACCGAGAATACGCGCGAGGCGATTTTCGACGCCATGAAGCGCAAGGAAACCTATGCCACGACTGGGTCGCGGATGACCGTGCGCTTCTTCGGGGGATGGGATTTCAATGAAGACGATACGAAGTCTCGTCTACCGGCCGGGGCCGGCTACGCGAAGGGCGTGCCGATGGGCGGCGATCTGCCAAGCGAGGCGTCGGGTAAATCTCCAAGCTTCCTTGTCGCAGCCGCGAAGGATCCCTACAGCGGGAATCTCGATCGCATCCAGGTCGTCAAGGGTTGGCTGGATTCAGATGGCAAGCAGCAAGAGAAAGTCTATGACGTCGTTTGGAGCGATGATCGCAAACCGGGCCCTGACGGCAAGCTCCCGTCTGTGGGCAATACGGTTGACGTCAAGAGTGCAACTTGGAGCAACAGCATCGGATCGCCTGAGCTCATTGGTGTGTGGCGGGACCCTGGCTTTGATCCCAACGAGCGTGCGTTCTACTACGCACGCGTGATCGAAATTCCCACACCGCGGTGGACGGCTTATGAGGCTTTGCGCTTCGGAGTCGACATGGCCGATGAGGTTCCCATGATCACGACGGAGCGCGCTTACACGTCGCCTATCTGGTACACGCCGAAGGGCTAGAATTTCGTTGCCAGAGAGGATTGAAAATTAGGCGGCCTTGAGCAGGCCGCCTTTTTTATTGCCCAAATTTGTCGCGACCCTC
>CAYWBS010000643.1:0-2401 GCA_964456215.1 uncultured Hyphomicrobiaceae bacterium | reverse complement strand
TGGAGAAGGACGATCAAGGCAAGTTCAAGAAACCCCTTACCTTTGGTGACCTCAAGGGGCATGAAATTGGGCTCGCTATAATGACCACCGATTTATCAATGCGGCGGCCCTATCGATTGCCCTTCCGCGACAAAATTCATATGTTTAATAAGTCCGAGTTCGCGGAGCTACTTCCCGATCGCGTACTCAGATACATGGTGAGGCACTCCGACCCATTCGAGGGTGATGACAGTGGCAACCTCCGTTATTTTCCGGAAGTTGATGACCTGCCGATCGTTGTAGCTGCTCGCATGAGTTACAGCTTTCCCGGGTTCATACAGGCTGTGCCTGTCTACAAATGCGATCGTACCTTGCTATGCAAAAAGGATCGAGAGAAACCCGTCCGGTGTTTGTTCAGCGATGGCGGTTTGTCCAGCAACTTTCCCATTCATTTCTTCGACAAGCTCTGGCCCAATAGTCCAACCTTTGGGATTTCACTCGAGGAGTACAACCCCAAACGCCATCCTGATGAAGAGAGGTACAACCCGAAACTCCAGCGTAATGAAAAGGTGCGGGCGTATATAGGGAAGCCGTATACAGGGAAGCCGGACGGCAAAGACGAAGACGCCATCCTACCAATCCTGGAGATAAAAGGGCTTCCCAACTTCTTGATGACGCTGGTCGATACGGCCAAGGATTGGCAGGACAACCTTCAAAGTATCCTCCCGGGATACCGAGAACGCGTGGTACGCATTGCATTAAATTATGCTGACGGTGAAGGCGGCTTCAATCTGGCTATGGAAGAGAAGATTACTAAGCAAATTGCCAACTATGGAGATCAAGCTGGCTGGAAGGTGGTCGAGAAATTTGATCTGAAGCGACATCGGTTGAATCGCTTCCTGATCGCAATGACAAGAATCGAAGAAAAGCTTGAAGAGCTGGCACAAGCTTACGGGGATCTTGGCGACAAGAAAAAATTTCATGCGTTCCTTACGAACGATGCCAAAACAATTTATGATCCACAGAATCAAAAAGAGGCCGACTGGTTGTCGCGGGCACTCGATCGGGCGAACACATTGGTAACCACTTGGAAAAACGACTGGGAGCAGCCCCCAACCATCGGAGAGGGCCAGCGTGTCCCGGAAGGCCAATCCATCCTGCGCATTACGCCAGAGGAATGAAATTGGCCTTATGAGGCTCGACGCCCACGATGTCGGCCAGCTCAAGGACGGCCGCCCGGTGTTCGTCAATACCCTTTATAATTGCCTCGGCACGCCGCCGCCGCCGTCGAAGCGCCGTCGCGCCAGCCGTCGATCGTGTCGAATTTGGGATTTATGGCGGCAAGCATTGGGTTCTGAACTCAGGCACTGGCGAGATCGGATGGATCGAGCGCGGGGCCTCGGTTGAGGAGTCCCGGCGCTTGCGCGCATTGTTCCGCATCGACGGACCGGTGGGCCCCGGGTCATCGCACAATTTCATGAGAAGGGTTCATATTGGACGGTCACGTCTGGACCTCTACGTTGTCCTTTCTCGGAGCATGATCCTACAGAGTATTGGGAAGACGTGGATCTCTACCAGAGTGACTTCATCGCCAGCACGACAAAGTTCT
The DNA here is from genome assembly GCA_964456215.1 of uncultured Hyphomicrobiaceae bacterium. Classification (GTDB taxonomy): domain Bacteria; phylum Pseudomonadota; class Alphaproteobacteria; order Rhizobiales; family BFAS01; genus MnTg02. Next base: position 813 of record CAYWBS010000643.1, on the reverse strand, counting down.
CGTGGATGCCGTCTGAGATTTTCAGCGATGAAATTCCGTTTTGAGTTGCGATCTAATCATTTCCTGATCGCCTTCGTCCCGTCGTCGCTATCCGGTTGACCAGCAGCGCGCAGCGCTAATCTGCGCCCCCGCGGCCCTTCAGATACACAGACGGGAAATATTCTCCGAGCAATTGTCGGTGCCAATAGCGGCCCTCTGCGCGCTCTTCGCTGCTGGAGAAGGTGTAGTCGTAGAACTGCGCGCGCACATATTTCGGCGGCTGGTCGGGGAAGGGATTGCTCTCCAAGAGCGCTGTCACGGCCGGTTCGTTTTGCAGCAGCCGTTCGAGGAAGCGCGAAAACCACGTCAGGCGCCTCGGGTCGTCGAGCGCCGCGAACCACATCTGCCAATCGAGCCGCGGCTGATGCGGAATGTTCCAGGGCGCGCGGCGCGACACATCGCCGGGCTTGTAGCGGAATTCGTAGTCGCGCCATTCGGTGCCGTCCTGCGAGCCCTGGATGACGATCTCGTGGCGCTTGGTGGTCATGACTGCGAACAGGCCGTAAGGGCTGGTGATATGGAACGGATCGGACAGGTCGGCCACGTCCATCGACCAGCCGGGCGGTTCGCGGCCGAACCGTGCGCTCATCTGCACTAGGCTGCAAAACACGGCGAAAGCCGCAATCGCGCTGATAACGATCGTGACCGCTTTTCGCGGCGGCCGGTGGACCGTTTCCAGCCTTGCTAGCCGCGCCGGCAGGATTGTCCGGAGCGCCGCATCGTCGAACAGCGGCAGGCACAGCACCATGGTTTGCAGATTGAACCAGTTATAGT
>CAYWBS010000642.1:0-2404 GCA_964456215.1 uncultured Hyphomicrobiaceae bacterium | reverse complement strand
GAGCAAAATCAAAGCCGGGATGAAGAGCAATGTGTGTTTCTTAACGTAATAAAAGGGCTCCAAACCCTGTTTGATCGCCACAGGCGGGCTCGCGGCAAGCGACACGAAGAGACCGGCGACAAGGAGCAGGACCAGCGCCAGAAGCATCACTTTGTCGACTGTGAACCACCATTCGCTTAGCAGGCTGCGATCCGCCCGGTCCAGTTTCATGGTCCCTCTCTATCAATCAAGACAATTCCCTCAAGCGCCGAGACCGCAGTTCGAAAGGCTTCCCCGCGCACCGCGAAATTGCGATATTGATCGAATGAAGCGCAGGCGGGAGACAAAAGGACCACGGGTTTCTTGCCATTCGACGATGCCGCATCCCGCGCTGCGGCAATGACTGCCCGGTCAAGTGTCTTTGCGATCTCGAACGGCAGGTTTCCTTTCAGCGTGGAAGCAAAGGAAGCCGCGGCGTCCCCGATCAAATAGGCTTTCGCTATTTTCGGAAAGTACGCATCGAGACCGGCAAGCCCGTCCGACTTCGCCAGCCCACCGACGATCCAATAAATGTTGTCAAACGAAGCGAGAGCCTTTGCCGCGGCGTCAGCATTTGTCGCCTTGGAGTCGTTGACGAATAACACATTGCCGAGGCGACCGATCTCCTCCATGCGGTGCGCCAGGCCGGGAAAGGTTTTGAGCCCGTGAGCAATCTCGTCGATTTTCAATCCGACACAACGGACAAGCGCCGCCGCCGCCGCCGCGTTCTGCCAATTATGCCTCCCACGCAGCGTGGGAATGCCGTTAATGGAGATCGTCGCCTGTGTCGTGCCACCCTCAACGATATGCAATTGTCCCTCATCCGCGTAAACCCCTTCATTCACCGGATGTTCGGATGAGATATGCTGAATTGCAAACCGTCCCTTAAGCTCACGGGCGATTCCGGAACAGAGCTGATCGTCGACACCGATCACAGCGCAGCCTCCTTCGCCCAGCCCGGAAAAAATCCGCGCTTTGACCCTCGCATAGTTGGCGAGCGTGCCATGGCGTTCCAAGTGATCCGGCGTAATGTTCAAGAGGGCGGCCGCGGTTGGCGTCGGCGTCGGCGTGAGGTCGATTTGGTAAGAGGAGAATTCGACGACATAGATATGGCCGGTCATCAATGGAGCAAGATCGAGAACCGCCCGGCCGATATTGCCTCCCATATCGGTCTTGCGCCCGGCGGCGGCCAAAAGGTGGGCGGTGAGCGCGGTGACGGTGGATTTGCCATTGGTGCCGGTTATCGCGATGACCGGATCGCTGGCGCCGAGTGCCCGGCATTCGCGAAACAAGAGCTCCGTATCGCCGATAATCTCCACCCCCGCCGCCTTTGCCTTCTTCACGGTCCAATGGGGCTCGGGGTGGGTCAATGGCACGCCCGGCGTCAGGACCAGCGCCGCAAACGCGGACCAGTCGGCAGTCTTCAGATTCTTCAAGGGAATTTTATCGGCGGACGCCGCCTCTCGTGACGATTTATCGTCGTCCCAGGCAATGACTTCAGCGCCGCCGGCGGTCAATGCGCGGGCGGCGGCGGTGCCTGAAATTCCGAGGCCAAATATCGCGACGCGCTTATGCGCGAATGTCGTGACGGGAATCATGCGCTAAGCCTAGAATATTCTCTGTTGCAACGGACAGTCCACCCAGCTCCCGCGGCCGAAATGCACCAGGGGCCACTCATTTGCCAGGGCCCACCCGGCTAAGCCGGGGCCGTACGAACATTTGGAAACGAACCCAAAGCGTTTCTTTTAACGCAGCTTCAGAGTTGAAAGGCCGACCAGAGCCAAAACCACGGCAATAATCCAAAAGCGCACGACAACGGTCGGTTCCGCCCAGCCCTTTTGCTCGAAGTGATGATGCAATGGCGCCATTCTGAAGACGCGTTTGCCGGTCAGCTTGAACGACAACACCTGAACGATTACGGACGCCGTCTCCAAAACGAACAGACCGCCAACAATCGCCAACACGAGCTCATGCTTGGTCGCCACCGCAATCGCACCCAAAGCACCGCCGAGCGAAAGTGACCCCGTGTCGCCCATGAAGATCATCGCCGGCGGCGCGTTGAACCAGAGAAAACCGAGCCCGGCTCCAAGCAGAGCGCCGCAGACGACAGACAGTTCGCCAGTGCCCTGGACAAAATGAATCTGCAGATATTTCGCGAATACGGCATTACCGGAGAGATAGGCGATAAGACCGAAAGTCGCGGCGGCGATCATTACGGGAACAATCGCCAGGCCGTCGAGGCCGTCGGTGAGATTTACGGCGTTGCCCGCGCCGGCGATGACCAGCACGCCCATCACAACGAAGAACGGTCCGAGATCAATAATGATGTTCTTGAAAAACGGCACCGTAAGCGAGCTCGAAAATGGCTCCTGCCCCAGCTTCACGA
>CAYWBS010000641.1:0-2421 GCA_964456215.1 uncultured Hyphomicrobiaceae bacterium | reverse complement strand
ACGGCGACCTGTCGACGGTGATGAGCCCGCGCACGGTCATCACCTGGGCCGAGAATACGGAAATTTTCAACGATGTCGGCTTTGCGTTCCAGGTAAGCTTTTTGAACAAGTGCGACGAGCTGGAGCGCGGTCTTGTCGCCGAGTTTTACCAGCGCTGCTTTGGCCAGGAACTGCCTGAATCGACGTCGAACTTGGCGCTCCACTGAGGATCGGGCCGGCCATGGCGACCCAATCGAGACGTAAGGAAAGTCCGACTGAGCCCTTTAAGCGCGCCTTGGCGCAAGCCACCCGCTCGATTGCCGGCAGCGAAACGCTTCAAGTGGTCTATGGGCCCGAGCCGCCCGGCCTTGACGGCCAGACGGCTCATTTGCCCGAACCGCCGCGAGCGCCTACAAGGAAGGAAATCGCCGTCCTTCGCGGTCACGCCGATATGCTGGCGTTGACCGTTTCCTGCCATAGTCCCGCCGTTCATAACCGTCTGGCGCCATCGAGCGGTGTCGCGCGAAACGTTTTCGAGGCCGCCGAAAAAGCCCGTGTTGAAGCGATTGGCGCCAGCCGGATGTGCGGCATGGCGGACAATCTGTCGGCGAAGGTTGAGGATCAATACAAGAGCTTCGATTTCGAGAATATAAGCGAACGATCGGAGGCGCCGCTGGATGAAGCGCTGGCGCTTATTGTCCGTGAGCGGTTGTCGGGTCTGGCGCCGCCGGAAAAGGCCCGGCCGATGGTTGATATCTGGCGGCCTTTGATCGAACAAAACGCTGGGCGCTTTTTTGACGAGCTCGAAAGCGCCATGGATGACCAGGAAACTTTTGGCAGCTTGCTGAGGGACGTGCTTCGGGCGCTGGATTTGACCGACGAGGTTCTCGAAGGCCAGCACGAAGCCTCGGGCCAGGCCGATCCCAACCGGGAAGAGGGGACACCCGAAGGTGCGGAGGACGGTGACGGTTCGCAGAGCGCTGACATGTCGGAGGATGGTGATGCTCTCGATATGGAAGCGGGCGAGTCTGCCGAAGAGCAGGATTTTGCCGACGGCGGAATGATGGAGGCGTTGGGCGACGGTATCGAACTGCCAGGCAGCGAACAGCCCTGGCGGCCGAATATGTCGGTTCTCAACGAGCCGGAGATGTTCGGCTACAAGGTCTTCACCAATGCCCATGATGAGACCATCGCGGCGGAGGATCTCTGCGAACAGGACGAATTGGAGCGCCTCAGAACCTTTCTCGATAAACATTTGCAGAACCTTCATGGCGCCGTCGCCCGCCTGGCCAACAGGCTGCAAAGAAGGCTGCTGGCGCAGCAAAGCAGGGCCTGGCAGTTCGATCTCGAGGAAGGCTTGCTCGACGCCGCACGGCTGTCGCGGATCATCATTGATCCGCTTCATCCACTGTCCTTCAAGCGGGAGCGGGAAATGGAATTCCGCGATACGGTGGTAACTCTGCTCTTGGACAATTCGGGCTCCATGAGGGGCAGGCCGATCATGGTCGCGGCATGCTGTGCCGACATGCTTGCCCGCACTTTGGAGCGCTGCGGCGTCAAGGTAGAGATCCTCGGTTTCACGACCCGTGCGTGGAAGGGAGGGATCGCGCGGGAGGAATGGCTCGCGGCCGGCAAGCCGCCCGATCCGGGACGGTTGAACGATCTCCGCCATATCATTTACAAATCCGCCGATAGCCCCTGGCGCCGCAGCCGCCGCAATCTCGGACTGATGATGCGTGAGGGGCTTTTAAAAGAGAATATCGACGGTGAGGCCGTCGCCTGGGCGCACAGCCGGCTGCTGGGCCGGAGCGAGCAGCGCCGCATACTGATGGTGATCTCCGATGGGGCGCCGGTCGACGATTCCACGCTTTCCGTCAATTCCGGCTCCTATCTGGAAAAACATCTGAGGCAGGTTATTGGCGAAATCGAGACAAAATCTTCCGTCGAGCTGATCGCCATTGGCATCGGCCACGACGTGACGCGCTATTACCGCCGCGCCGTCACGATAACCGATGCCGAGGAACTCGCCGGCGCCCTCACCGACAAGCTCGCGGAATTGTTCGAGGAGGAAGGACGAGGCTACAAATTTAACCGGCCCACCCGACAAGCTGGGCCTCATAAGCGGCTGCATTAGAAAATATCGGATACCATCGAAGCGATGCGCTGTTTCGTTCGCACCAAGCCGAAGCCCGGCACGCTGACGACGTTGTTGCTCACGGTGGTTTTCGTTGTGGCAGCCCGTTCAGCCGCCAGTGCCGGCCAGCCCTCCCCGATGCCGGCCGCAGGCCAATCCATCACAATCGAGGCGCATGAATTCTCGTTGGCTTACGGACAGCGGCAGCGAACCAGATTCGGAAAACTCGATTGGCTTGGCGGCATCGTCCTGAGTTCGTCGTCGCCCCGTTTTGGTGGTTTTTCCGGTCTCGATATCGATAAGGATGG
>CAYWBS010000640.1:0-2426 GCA_964456215.1 uncultured Hyphomicrobiaceae bacterium | reverse complement strand
ATCGATGCATTCATTGTTACGCCACCTGTAGGGAAAGTCAGCATCGGAGCCATTGCCGTAGGAACAGACCTGCTTATACGATGAACCGAAGTAAAATGGCGTTGTCGCCCTGCCTCGTGCAACGTACTCCCATTCAGCTTCGCTTGGCAGACGATAGATTTTCCCGGTCACCTTGGAGAGCCACGCGACATATGCCTTTGCATCATGCCAATTGACGCAAACCACGGGATGATCATCAGTCTGGGGAAATCCAGGAGTGCGATAGTTAAAGAGATTGGACTCTTCCCAGTCCTTCTCCCCAAGATAACGACAAGGACCGTCAACCCTATATCCCGTTGCCGCCACAAAGGCTTTGAACTCGCCACGGCTAATTTCGTATCTACCAATTGCAAAACTAATTCGAATCCGCACTCGATGGATTGGCATTTCGTCGTCGCCACCTTCGGAAAACTTGGCTCCCATAGAGAATTCGCCGGTCGGGATAACGACCACCTTCGGGCAAACAAGACAATCCCAAAAAACGTCTCCCGGCCGCAAAGGATCGCCGCCCATTGTCGGCAAGGACACGACCATAAGACCACTGAAAAATAGGAACGCGATGAACTTTCTTTGTGGGACGAACGTCATGCAACAACCACTTCGCGGCTCGATGCGACTTTTTGAATAATATAATCTGAAATGACTGGTTTTGGCCCTTTTCGCCCGTCGCCATGGCGACGAATTTGCGGCAGCAATCCCCCTCCCAGCCGATCTTTGATCCCACCCAATATTACACTTCAGGGTCTTTGTAAGTTCTCGTGCAGACGTTTTTGGGCATACCACCTAATGCCAATCGATCTGACCCTGCCGAATTGAAAAAAACCGGTCCTGGGGTACTTCCAGATCAAATATCTCCTCGTGGCTCAGGCCCAGTATATGACCCCTGAGGCAGCGGCTGAAGGCGCCGTGGGCGGCGACGATGGTATCGCGGTCTACGGACTGAAGCCAGGTCAGCACCCGTTCCGAGAGCATCGCGAAACTTTCACCGCCCGGGGCGACGGTGTTCCACGGGTCCGTGAAACGGGCGGCGATCGCTTCGGGATCGCGGGCGCGCAGTTCGTCCCAGGTCGATCCCTCCCAGCCGCCGTAATGGATTTCCTTGAGCAGTGGATTGGTGCGAAAAGAATTTGGCGGTAAGCCCATCTCCCGGCGGACGATCTCCATGGTCTCGCTGGCGCGGGCGAGCGGGCTGGCAATGAAGTCATATTGATCCGGATCGGCAATCAGTTCGTGCAGCACGCGGCCATGGCGGGCGGCTTGGGCGCGGCCGGTATCATTGAGGGGAATATCGAGCTGTCCCTGCATCCGCAATTCAGCGTTCCAATCGGTCTGGCCATGGCGAATGAAATAAATGGAGAGGCCAGGCGGGAGCATCGCTTAGACGACCGAGATGTCCGGCGCATCCTCGTTTTTCATGCCCTGGATATGGTAGCCGGCATCGACGTGATGAATTTCTCCGGTAACGCCACTGCTGAGGTCGGACAGGAGATAGAGCCCCGCCGCACCGACATCTTCGCTGGTGACCGTCCGGCGCAAAGCCGAGTTGTATTCGTTCCATTTGAGAATATAACGGAAATCGGCGATGGCCGAGGCGGCCAGCGTCTTGATCGGACCCGCGGAAATGGCATTGACACGAATATTCTGCTTGCCGAGATCGGCCGCGAGGTAGCGCACGCTCGCCTCCAGGGCGGCCTTGGCGACGCCCATGACGTTGTAGTGCGGCATGACTTTCTGGGCGCCGTAATAGGTCAATGTCAGAATCGATCCGCCATTTGTCATTAACGCTTCGGCGCGCTTGGCAAGAGCTGTCAGGGAATAGCAGGAGATCAGCAGCGTCTGCGAGAAGTTTTCCTCGGTGGTGTCGACATATCTGCCGTCGAGCTGGGATTTATCGGAAAATGCGATGGCATGGACAAGAAAATCCATCGCTCCCCATGCGGACTTCAGTTTGGCAAATACCGCATCAACGCTGGCGTTGTCAGTAACATCGCATGGGAGAACGAGCTTGCTGCCGATTTCCTCGGCCAGAGGGCCGACGCGCTTCAAAATTGCATCGCCTTGATAAGTCAGGGCGATTTCTGCTCCTTGGGCGTGACAGGCTTTGGCGATGCCCCAGGCAATCGAACGGCTATTCGCCACCCCCGTTATGAGGCCGCGTTTGCCGGTCATCAAGTTTCCAGATGGCACCATAGGGTGTGCTCCTGCCGCCTCAGAGACCTTTCATTATGTTTGCCCCATCCGTATCCCCTCACAACCATTCAGAAAAGGCACCCTTGATCTCAGATCGGGTGTCTATCGCGAGGTGTCAGAATCCGCTCCGGACGCGGCGCATCCTACACGATTGCTCCGGAGCGTCCAGAGGATAGAAGCCGGCCTCCTCGCCGTCA
>CAYWBS010000639.1:0-2429 GCA_964456215.1 uncultured Hyphomicrobiaceae bacterium | reverse complement strand
CAGTAGAGCAAATCAATCTGCGCGATAACAGATGCGGTTAGATGATCGCTTACGATGGCGCTGTAATCGAGCCGCCCTTCAAAGCCGATCGTGCCGATGGTGGCATAGCCTCCGGCGATACCGGCGCCGAAACCGAGTTCGTAGCCGCGTTTTCGCCAATCCGAGGTAAGTTTGGCGACGGAACCGCGGATCTCAAGCGCCATCCGGACGGCGCGCATCTCGTGATCTTCCATCGGCACCGGCGCGTTGAACAGGATCATCGCCCCGTCGCCGGCGAAATGCTCGATGGTGCCGTCATAAGCAGTGATCGAGCGGCCGAGCTCGGCATGATATTCGCGCAGCACCGCCATCACCTCTTCCGGGTCCGTCGTCTCGGTAAAAGCGGTAAACCCACGCAAATCGACGTAAACAACCGAAATCTCGGAACGGCGGGTCTTGAGCGGATCGTCCGCCTCTCCCGACATGATCAAATTGCTGATTTTGGGCGACAGAAACCGTTCGAGCTTGGACATTCGCCCGAGCTGCTCGACCTGCTCGGCGACGCGCGTCTCCAGCGTGCTGTTCCATTCCGCGAGCTCGGCCGCCTGTTTTTCCACCTGCCGGCTCTTTTCCTGGATCTCGCCGAGCAGCCGTGCATTTTCGATGGCGATCACCGCCTGGTCAGCGAAAGTCTCAACCAGCGCGATCTGCTTGTCGGAAAACGGCTCGACATTCGTCCTGAGGATCGCGATGACGCCGAGGAGCTCACCTTCGCGGAGCATGGGGACGGCCAACACGGTGCGAAAGCCCTGCTCCTTAACCAGTTCGCTGAATTCGTAATCCGGCTCCTGCAGAATGTCGGCCACTTGGACCGTCCGGCGCGCCAAGGCGGCGCGCGCGGCGATCGTGGCCCGGCCCGGCCGTACCGGATGACGCTCAAGGTACTCCTTGAACCCCGGCCATGCGCCATGGGCTGCCCCGAGTTTGAGCTCTTCGCCGTCAAACCGGTAGATGTGGCCTCGCCTGGCGCCGCAGAGCCGCGTGGCGCTCTCGATGACAGCCTGGAGCACGGGTTGGAGATCGAAGGTCGAGCGGCTGATGACTCCCAGTACTTCGCTAGTGGCGGTCTGATATTCGAGCGACTCCTGCAGCTCCTTCGTCCGCGCCTGCACTTCCTCGAAAAGCCGTGCGTTCTCGATGGCGATCACCGCCTGGTCGGCGAAAGTCTCAAGCAATTTGATCTGCCTTTCCGAGAACGGGCGCACTTCCATTCGCCGGATCAGAATGGCGCCGAGTGCAACGCCTTCCCTGAGCAGCGGCGTGGCCAGCGTCGTCCGGTGCCCATCAAGTCTGGCGTTCTTGCTGCCTTCGGGAAATTCACTTTCTTCCGCCGCGAGGTCATGGACGTGAACCGTCCGGCGGTCGACGACGGCGCGGCTGGTCACCCTGCCTCGAATGACGGGCAGCCCCTCGGCGGGGTGGCTGGTCGTCGGCATCCCTCCGTGAGAGGCCACCTGCCGGAGCAGACCGCCTTCGAGACGGTAGATCACGGCATTGTCTGCGTCACAGAGCCGGGCGGCGTTCTCGCCAACGGCGTCGAACACCGGCTGAACATCGGTCGGAGAGCGGCTGATCACCTGCAGGATGTCGCTCGTCGCCGACTGATACTCGAGCGATTCCTGTAGCTCCGCGGCGCGCAGTTCGAGTTTTGACCCAAGCGTCTCAATGAGATGAAGCGCGATGTCTTGATTTTGCGCCAGCAGCGTCGCGAGTTCCGTCTTCGGAACGACGAGAATTTCGCAATCCTCAAGCGAGATGATTGACGCCGAGGATTGCGGATCTTCTCCATTGAAGGAGCCGAAATAGTCGCCCGGACCAAACTCGCTCATGCGCGGTTCCTCGCCCGATCCGTTGGCGAAGCTTACCCGCACCCGGCCGTCCAGGACGAAATAGAGTGAGTCCGGCCGATAACTCCGATCGTCAACAACTGTATTGGCGGGAAAATTTCTCCTTTCGCCGCACTCGGAAAGCGCGCGCAATAGCTCGGTCGGCAGCTGCGATTTTCCATTCTTGCTTTCGATCTGCATAGGAGTGCGGCGCCTTACTTGTGCATCCCCAGATCACGGCGCGGATGAGTGCCTCACCGCCGGCCGCACGCGAAGAGTTTCATTTGGCTGGCGTGGCCACAGCCGCTTTGAACGCACCGGGTGAGTATATATCCCTCGGGATCAAACCCGCACCCGTTTTTTGTCGACGCTGTGGGTTGAAAACCGCAAGCCGCCCTGATGTGTTTGCCCGCCGCGTCAATCACTTCAGCCAGTCGCGACTTCCGATTTGAGGGAAAATTCCCCGCCTCATCCCAGCGGCTTCGCCTGTGGCTTGGAGGGCAGAACGCCGGACGATTTTCTCGGCCGGAACGAGCTGTCGTAGCGTTCACGGAATTTCTTCAT
>CAYWBS010000638.1:0-2430 GCA_964456215.1 uncultured Hyphomicrobiaceae bacterium | reverse complement strand
TAATCATAAAATAGCACGCGACCGAAAAATCGTACGTCGCGCAAAAGACGCCGTAACCTAAAGGAATTTCTGTTATCGACAGGCCCAACAGTGAAGCTCCCGACAGACTATGTGAAAGATCCCAGAGGCCATGCAAGATATAGCCGGCCGCGACGGCAGGTCGGGAAAACAGCCCACTGACAGCACAAACAAGAAAAACAGCAACACCAACCAATTCTGTTTTCCGAGCCGGAGCCAAGACCCCGAAATAAGCAGCGAAGCTCAGGTAAAAGGCTGCAATCACTACAAGGAATGAGGACCAAAAAATCTGTTCCCAGCGTCCTTGGAAGATTCGTCGAAAGATAACAATGCTTCCAAACGCGCTGAGCAGATCGATGACAACATACAACACAGCCACGACCAATCCGCCAATCAACTGGCTGTTCGTTCCAGCTCCAGTCGTCAGATGTTGTAGTAACGCTGCATCCATTCTTGCTGCTCCGACTCAAAATTGCCGCAGAATGCTGACGGTCGAGAGTGAGCTTGGCTGGCGCACAACCGCTAGAACTCTCATGCCGTATCAAACTACTCCGCGTGCCTGTTTGTTGCCGCACTGAGGCAAGCGAAGAACATGATTGCCCTGTTCATGGATATCGAATTGCACGGACCCTGATACGGGTCTCGGTTTAAAAAACTTACCAAACCTTCAAATTTCTGTGTCTCCGGCAATTGCCGATATGGAATGAGGCTTAGCGCTGACAATGGGAGAGTTAGTAATTTTTTGGAATGGCTCTCGGCAGAGAGCTAACAAATTAATTCACATGGAGTTTTACCATCTCGGCCTGAGTCTTGATGGGCTTTTTGAATCGACTAATTTCGATATCATTTATAGATTATTTTCACTGCTTCGCATCATTGATGGCCGCTACCGCGGAACCAAATTTTAACAGAAAACTCATTCGGTAGTAGCCAATTAGTGCGCCGTTGGGAATTCACATTCTGTCAAGCGATCGGGAGGACGCAGTCATGACAATACGGCCGGATCCGACTTTTCACGCAACACCGAAACTTGCAATGGAGGCTCCTCCGGAAACCATTGCATACACGCTCATGTTGAGTCCTGATTTCTCCCAGCCCGACGGACTCGCGATTGTCGATGTCGATCCGAAGTCCGGAAATTACGGTAAGGTCATCCACACGGTGATGATGCCGAACAAAGGTGACGAGTTCCATCATTTCGGCTGGAACGCATGTTCGTCGGCGCTTTCGCCTTTGACGGGCCACGCTTTCCTGGAGCGCCGCTACCTTATCATCCCGGGTCTGCGATCCTCTCGCATATATATTATCGACACGAAGCCGGAGCCGACCCAGGCGAAAATTCATAAAATCATTGAGCCGGAAGAAGTGTTCGCTAAGACCGGCTACTCCAGGCCGCATACCATCCACTGCGGGCCCGAAGGCATTTATGTGTCAACGCTCGGAGGAGCTGGCGCCGACGGCACGGACGGCCCTCCCGGTATCTTCATTATGGACTGCGAGACTTTTGATGTGATCGGGCGCTATGAGATCGACCGAGGCTCGCAGGACAAACAATATGATTTTTGGTGGAATTTGCCCCGTGACTATATGGTCTCCAGCGAATGGGGCCTTCCGCCGCAGTTCGAGAACGGCATCGTGCCCGAAGATTTGCTGTCCAACAAATATGGCCACCGCGTTCACTTCTGGAACCTGCGCGAACGCAAGAATGTGCAGACTATCGACCTTGGCGAGAACCATCAGATGGCGCTGGAGGTGCGGCCGGCGCATGACCCAGTCAAGGAATACGGCTTCCTAGGCGTCGTAGTAGATACGGCGAACCTCGAGGGCTCTATCTGGACGTGGTGGCGCGAAGGCGGAAAATTCCACTGCGAGAAGACCGCAACCATTCCGCCGGAACCCGCGTCAAAGGACGACCTGCCGCCGCTGCTGCAGGGTTTTGAGGCCGTTCCGCCACTGATCACAGACATCGATCTCTCGCTCGATGACCGTTTCCTTTACGTGTCGTGTTGGGGCACGGGGGAGATGCGCCAGTATGACGTCTCCGATCCGATGGAGCTGAAGCTTGCCGGCTCGGTGCACATTGGTGGTATCGCGCGGAAGACTGAGCACCCCGGAGGCGGCACATACCGAGGCGGGCCGCAAATGGTGGAAATCAGCCGCGATGGCAAACGCGTCTATTGGACCAACTCGTTGTACTCGACCTGGGACGACCAGTTCTATCCGGACGGTATCCCGGCGGCGATGGTCAAGGCCGACGTAGACGACAATGGCGGGCTGAGGCTTGACAAAGACTTCTATGTCGAGTTCCCGGAAGGCTACCGCTCGCACCAGATAAGGCTCGAGGGCGGCGACTGCTCCACCGATTCGTTTTGCTATCCGTCTTTTTGATCTTGGAGACGACTGACTGGACGG
>CAYWBS010000637.1:0-2433 GCA_964456215.1 uncultured Hyphomicrobiaceae bacterium | reverse complement strand
AAAAAAATCGTCCGCTTCGCCATAAAACCAGAGCGCCAGGCGAAAATACTTTAGGGCCGTGCGACAAAGCAATTCGGACCGACAAATTTGCTAACGGCCGGTCATCCGCCCGGCCGTTGCGGCGAGAATTGGTCGAACATTTGGGGCGTCGCAACGGCACAATTCTCAGAATTTGTCGGGCGATCTCTCCGCAACGTAAGGGCGTTATTTTGTCGGGTGATCAACAGTCGCAGAGCGTCATCTTGGTTTTGCGGCCTAAGGTGAAATTAACTTAGTTGCGATATGTTGGGAGCAATCTCATTGCGCTGAGGCTTTCCAGGCCCTTGGGCCGAGGCGTAACTACTTGTAAAAAAGCGTTAAAGCGAAGCGCCCGTTGATTAACAGCATAGCCAATCGATTTGCGTTCATATCTATCGTATTTGTGGTCTGCACGGCTGCCACAATCGGTCTTCTCCAATATTGGCACAAGACAACCGACCAGGTGGAAAGCGAAACGCGGCGGCTTGATTTCGCAGTCCAGAACGCTGCGCAATATCTTCAGGATGTCATCGAGGACGCCCGGCGCAAGGTGCTCTTTCTCTCCACGACCGCCGCTATGCGTGGCCTCGTCAGGGCGCAAGGGAATGGGGGCATCGATCCTATTGACGGCTCCTCCGAACACGTTTGGACGGAGCGATTGGTGGAAACCTTCGAATCAATCGCCGCCAGATATCCGGATTTGCTGCAAATCCAGTTTGTCCGAACCACCGGTAACCGCGCAAAGATGATCCGTGCCGTCAGGCGTAGAGATCAAATATTCCTAAAGTCCGAATTCAATAGCCAGGAAAAGGGATCCGCCAGCGACATCAACAAAATCTTGAAATCGGCGCCGGGTTCGGTCGTCCTCTTCAACATCCGCCTCTTTCGCGAGGAGGGCAAGATAGTGCTTCCTGCCAAACCTGTCTTAAGGGCGGCTACGCCGTTACAGTCGCAAAGCGGTCGGATCTTCGGCGTTATCACTATTGATGTAGACATGGGACACGCATTGCAGCGGTTGGCGGGGCATTTCCCCGATGGCAAGGTGTTCTACTTGACCAACGAGAAAGGCGACTATCTCGTTCATCCCGATAGGTCAAAGACCTTCGGATTTGATACCGGCCGGCCGTACCGCATTCAAGCTGAATACAACATGCTCGCCTCGTTCCTTATGGATTCCTTGCAACGGAAAACTTCCACAACGATAACGGATGCACGAGGTAAACGCTTCGTTCACCTCGCCAAATTGCCATTCGATCCGAGCAATCCCAAGCGCCATTTTGTGGCGGCAGTGATTTCGCCTATGAGTCAGTTGCTGGCGGAAAGACGACTTACCAGCAATTGGATTATTCTTATTTCCGGTATTCTCATCGCTGTTTGCGCAATTCTCGCATTGGCGTCGGCGCGCTTCTTCATCAGACCGCTGAAAAAGCTGAAAGTCGCAGCCCAAGATCTCGTAGCCGGCGCCTCCATAAGAGACATTGAAGTTCCGGGCGAGCGGTCAGACGAGATTGGAGCTCTTGCTCGCTCGATATACACCTTGGCAAGCAGTCTCGAGGAAAAACAAGCCAGCATCAGGGCAATCCTGGAAGCCGCCGTTAGTCCAATCATTACAATTGACGATTCTGGGATTATCCAAGATGTGAATGCCGCGACGACCGACCTGTTTGGATATTTGAGAGAGGAGTTGGTCGGCTCGAATGTCTCCCTATTGATGGCGGCGCGCGACCGCAGCCGCCACGATCAATATCTGAAAAACTATCATCGGAGCAACGTGGCCAAAGTTATTGGTGTCGGACGGGAGGTCGAGGCTATTCGTAATGACGGCACGAGGGTTCCCGTCCATCTCGCGGTTAGCGAAGTCCGTCTCAAAGACAGAAAGCTGTTTGCCGGCATTATGACGGATCTGACGGAACTGAAGAAAATCGACAAGTTGAAGAACGAGTTCGTGTCTACTGTCAGTCATGAGCTTCGCACGCCCGTCACTTCGATAAAGGGCGCGTTGGGACTTTTAAAATCCGCAGTGCTGGGGGAATTGCCGGACCAGGCAAAATCGATGATCACGATTGCCTATAATAATTGCGACCGGCTGGTCCGGCTTATCAACGACATTCTGGATATCGAAAAGATCAAGGCCGGAAAACTATCTTTTGCCTTTGAACGGATCGCCCTAGGTCCGTTTCTAGTTCGGACGATCGAGGCCAACAAGGCTTATGCCGAGCAGCTCGGCGTGAGGCTGGAACTGGGTGCGGTCCCGGATGATCTTCAGGTGGACACAGATCCGGACCGCCTTGCACAGATTGTAACTAATCTGTTGTCCAATGCGGCAAAGTTTTCACCGAAGGGAGAGGTTGTCTCCGTCAACGCCGAAAGGATCGGGGACATGGTACGTGTTTGCGTCACGGACAGAGGTCCGGG
>CAYWBS010000636.1:0-2435 GCA_964456215.1 uncultured Hyphomicrobiaceae bacterium | reverse complement strand
CGCAGGGCATCGGCACCGCGCTTTACGAAGAGATGCCGTTCGACGCCCAGGGCCAGCCCTTGGCTTCGACGCTATCGGACTATCTGCTGCCCGGCGCCGCTGAAGTCCCACACATTCGCATCGAGCATATGGAGACGCCGTCGCCCCTGACCCTTTTCGGCCAAAAGGGCATCGGCGAGGGCGGCGCCATCGCCCCGCCGGCCGCCATTACCAACGCCATCAACGATGCCCTGAGGGAATTCGACGCCGAGCTTCTGGTGTCGCCTGTGACGCCGCGCCGCATTGTCGAGGCCGTATCGGCGGCGCGCACCGGCATGGGCGCACCGACATGAAGCCGGTTGCCTTCGACTATGCGCGTCCGGCCACGCTTGGCGATGCCGTCGAACTTCTTGCCGAAGGGGCGGAAGCCAAGGTCCTGGCCGGCGGACAAACCCTGGGGCCAATGCTCAATCTGAGGCTCGTGCAGCCGGAGCTCCTCGTCGACGTTACGCGCATTCCGGAGATGGTTCGTGCCGAGGAAGAGGACGGCGCGCTCGTTTTGGGGGGCTGCGTGACCCATGCGGCCATCGAGGACGGCCGCGTTGCCGATGTGACCAATGGCTTTCTCGGCCGCGTCGCCAAGGATATCGCCTATCGCGCCGTGCGCACCCGCGGCACGCTCGGCGGCAGTCTCGCCCATGCCGATCCGGCGGCCGACTGGCTCTCCTGTCTACTGGCGCTGGATGCGGATGTACTGACGATCTCGCCATCCGGACGGCGAAGCCTGAAGCTCGACCAGCTCGTTCTCGGCGCCATGGAAAGCGCGCTTCAGGCGGACGAGATCCTTGAAGGCGTCCGCGTTCCCAAACTCTCAAGCCAGGCCCGGACCGGATATCACAAGATCTGCCGCAAGGTCGGAGAATTCGCCGAAGCCATCGGTGTCGTCGTCCATGATCCGGGTCGCGGACTCTTTCGCCTTGTTTGCGGCGCCACAGCCGGCCGCCCGATCATTATCAACGGTTCGGAACTGTTTTCGGGCACTGGCTCCGGCAACGTCAATGATCTCGCTCCGGAAATGCTGAGGCCTTTTCTCGACAGGGAAGGCATTGCCGGCGACGCATATGACCTGCAGATCCATACGGCCGCGCTTCGCCGCGCCTACAGGGAGGCGATGGGCGCATGACAAAAATCAGTCTCACAGTCAATGGCAGTCCGGTTGAAGGCGAGGTCGAGCCCAGAACCCACCTTGCCGATTTCCTCAGAGAGACTTTGCACCTGACCGGCACCCATCTCGGCTGCGAACACGGGATCTGCGGCGCCTGCACGGTCGAAATCAACGGCGAAATCGCGCGCTCCTGTATCACCTATGCGGTTAGCTCGGACGGCGCCAACATCCGCACCATAGAGGGCTTCGACGACGATCCGCTGATGGATCGCCTGCGCCGGGCATTTTCCGAGCACCACGCCTTGCAATGCGGCTATTGCACGCCGGGAATGCTAATCGCCGCCCGCGACCTCGTCCGCCGCAAGGGAGGTCTCAGCGAGAAAGAGATCCGCATCGGGATGAGCGGCAATCTCTGCCGCTGCACCGGCTATTTGGGGATCATACAGGCCATCCAGAACGTCATGGCGGAACGCGAAAGCCTGATTAAGGAGGGACCGGCGCCAACCGCCTATCTCGGCCCGGCGCCCGGCCTGACCGGCGGTGCGGAAATCGGCGCAAGCTCGCGAAGCGATGGCGTTGCATCCCAACCGCGCCATGCCCGGCCGGCGCCGGCCGCGACCGCCGCCGCCGAGCATATTGAGCCCTTAAGGGAAGCCAAAGGCCTGACGCAACTCACGCAATCCTTGAGGATTCCGCATCCATTGCACACGGTTTGGCGGACGATGCGTGATATCGAAGTCGTCGCATCGTGCATGCCGGGCGCCGAAATTGAAACGCTGAGCGAGGTCGGACATGTCACAGGCACGATGACCGTCAAGCTCGGCCCCATTTCGGCGCGATTTGCGGGAGAGGGGCGGGTTACCTGGTTCGAACACGAACACCGCGCGGAGATTGCAGGCCATGGCCGCGATCAAAAGAGCGCCTCGCGCGCCCGCGGCCGTGTCGCCTACGGGCTTCATGAGGCCGGCACCCAGGCGACCGATATCGATGTTGCCATCGATTATGTTCTCACGGGACCCTTGGCGCAGTTTGGCAGATCAAATCTGGCGAAGGCATTCGTCGAACGGCTGGCGCAGTCCTTCGCCGACAATCTCGCGGCCAGATTGTCGGCGCCGGGCGGTACGCCGGCCAAGCGCGCCCGGAAACTCGACGCCGGGGCGCTTCTCTGGAGCATTCTCGTCGCCCGCTTCCGCGCCTTCTTCGCGCGATTGTTCGGTAAAGAGTAAATCTTTTTCGGCTAGAGCGTGTTCATTTTAGATGGACACGCGATAGGCCGCGACTGCGGCCCGGC
>CAYWBS010000635.1:0-2436 GCA_964456215.1 uncultured Hyphomicrobiaceae bacterium | reverse complement strand
CTGTTCCGAGTGCCAGGCCGCCTTCCCCCCTCTTGGCCAGCGTATGGCCCTCTATCATTGTCGGGACCGCGTCAGGCGTGCCGGGAATATTGATGAGCACGGCGGAAATAGCGCCGCCGAATACGCTGCCCGTATAGACCCCGAGCATGAACATCAGCGCCGTATATTGTTCCATGCCCGCCGATAAGCCGATGAGCAGCGCCATGGCCATCGTCGTCGACAGGCCGGGCATGGCGCCCCAAAGAATTCCGAGCGTCGTCCCCAACAGGCAGATGATCAGCATGTAGGGCGTAAAGGCGAGGAGAATGAGGTTCCAATTCATGCCAGCACCTCAGCCAGCGCCCGGTAACGGGATCAGGAACCCATAGCGGAACACCGCCGCCAATGCGATCACCACCACGGCGGAAAGGCCGACACATTTCGCCCAGCCCGCGCGCCAGTAGATCTTCAGAACGATCGCGGTCACCGGCACGGAGACAAACTCGAAACTGGTGAAATGGATGTCGAAAGCCTGGATCGGCAGCCGTAGATCGAAGGTGATGACATCGACCAGCAGGACATATGCGAAGACGATCGCCATCAACAACATCAGCCGGCGCTGCTCAGGATCGCCCAGAAAGGCGTTGAGCCCGCGTTTGGCGTTGCCGAGCAAGTTGTCGGCGCCGCCCTTGCGAAATGCCTCGATCCCCAGTCCGGCGGCCATAATGAAAAGTGTGAGCCCCGTTAGGAAGGGCAAGAGCCCCGGCGCCGTGAAAATGGTATTGGGAACACTTAGACGGCTGGCCCCAAACATGGCCGCCAAGGCGAAAGCGGCAATGACGATAGCGCTGGCGAAGTCTTTCTGCGGAGTCGAGCGCTTGCCGATTTCCTCTTCTCCGGCCAATGCCGTCCTTTTCCCGGTGCCTCCGTCGCGCGGCCCGGCAGTCTTCTTTTCTTGTTCCATATTCGACTATTCGCACGCAAAGTTGTTCCGGGCGAACCGCGCCGGCATGGCGGTTCACCCGGCCAAGGGCGACAAGACCAACCGCATTCGCGCTTACATGCGCGCCTTATAGCCCTTCGGCGGCCACCATTTGTCGAAATCGGCCGGATCGGGCAGGCCGAGTTCCTCCGGGCTCTTCACTTTTTTGCCGATCTGGTCACGCGTATTGTAGAATGTCCTGGCCGTGATCGCCTCCATACGGGCCGCCCGTTTGTCGGCTTCGGTGCCGGTGGCAATGTTCAAGGAATAGTATTTCTTCTTCATCAAGTCCTTGAAACTGTCCGAATTCGCGGCGTCGACGAAAGCCTTCTCTATCTTCTTCAGGACATCCAGCGGCGTATCCCGCTTGACCGCCATGTTGTACGTCGCGCCGATCGGCAGGGAGGGTTTCAGGGATGGTATTGCTTCCCCGACCGAGCGCAGGTGGCCGCCGCCTTCCGGATCATCAATGCTCTCGGGACTGGTATGCTGGAGGTTGCGCAGCTTGCCGGCACGGATGAACGAGATGTGCTCGTGAAGGCCGCCGCCGGCGATATCGACTTCCCCTTGCAGACCCGCCAGCGTCGCCGGCTTGCCGCCCTTATAGGGAACGTATTTGAGCTTGACGCCGGCCGCTTCGGAAACGATCAGCGCCAGTTCCTGCCACAATCCGCCGGTTCCGGAAGTCGAGATGCTGACCTTACCCGGATTCTTCTTTGCCGCCGCGATCGCATCCTCGAAGGTCTTGAAAGGTGATTCAGGGCGTACCGACCAGCTGGCCACCGAATTGGCGGCTTGGAAATACTGCCAGTCCTCCCAGGCCTTCGAGGTCGAATGGTCCATGACGCGGACGAACTTATTATAGTTGGCGGCGCCGAGGATGGTGTATCCGTCGGCGGGCTTGCCGAGCACATAATTGGTGGCGATGCCGCCGACGGCGCCCGGCTTATTAATGACGTTGATATTCCAGCCAGTGTTCTTTGCCATTTCCGCCGACAAGGCGCGGATGATGGTGTCGGTGCCGCCGCCGGCCGCGTACATGACGACGAGCGTGATCGGCCGTTCGGGCCATTCGGCCTTTGCGGCGCCCGGAACAAGCGATAGCGCCAGCGCCATGAAAGCCGCGCTGATAAGGCTCGCCTTGCCGGCGCGGACCGCAAATTGGGACATAATGTCCTTGATATTCATGATGTTATTCCCTTGGAACGTTCCCGTGGTTGGTTAGACTATTGTTTGATTAATGATCGAGAAGATAATGATATGGGCATCGATTTATGAAGCAAAATTCCAAATCTCGCTAATCGTATGCCGTATTCGCATAGGCTATGCGCATATGAACCGCCGCACGCGCGGCGCGAAAGGCAACCGCCCGGCCGCAACGACGGCCAAGCGACGTTCGCAACCTTTCGCCGGTTTTCGAATTCATCTATCGCGGCCATGGGATCGGAGGAGTCCGGATTTGGCGCTGTCATGGT
>CAYWBS010000634.1:0-2445 GCA_964456215.1 uncultured Hyphomicrobiaceae bacterium | reverse complement strand
AGGGGCACAAAATACGACGGTACATTGAAGTATCTCGATGACCCCATCTCCGTCGCCTCGACCTAGGTCAAGAACTCATAACTCCGGTTCGAAATGGTATGAGCCGATTGGTGCGCGGACGAGGAGCAAAGGCGCAGGAAATTTGAGGCATTTTTAAGCCTTTGCGATGCTGTCCGGGGCGAAAGTCCGGACTTGCGGGTTTGCCTGTTCGCCATTTGCCCATCGCAAGCGAGACGGCCGACCGGGGGCGGAGCAGCGCGCCATGCGCTGAGTGATCTTGCCCAACGCCAGACAATTTTACCTCGGCGCCGCGGCGAAAAGGGAGTGCAGGGACCTGCTCTGAAACCACTCCGAGCCGCCGCAATATGCGCCAACCGAGTTCCCGACCCTGCCGGGCGGAAAGAACCGGCATTCCATTTTCGCCGGGGATTGGCAACCGGCTAAATTCAGATTAAACTTTCGCAACATCAGCATGTTGTACGCGTCGGATTACATTATTTCTTAACTCGATGCGGCAAAATTGGGTGTGGATTTCTTGTCTTCGCGATTGTGATGAGGCAGGATCCCCAGAGGCCAGTGGAGGGCACGATATTCCAGCCGGCGACGGGAATTGAGTGACTTTCCGCGGAAATGGAGTGCGGCGACTTGAGCGGGGGCAGCCGATATTCAGAATGAGTTTGTGGCGTTGGGCACGAATGCTGACCGTCTTTTTGGCGAGTGGATTGGTTGGCTGTGCGATCCTCGTTCGTGATCCGAGCGAAGAGACCAGCTATTACACGGAGTTGAGCGGACCCGGCGGCGGCGTTCGTTTGTTCGTTCGCGATGAGGGGGCGGGAAAGCCAATCGTTTTTCTGCATGGATTTGGCGGCAGCGGCTTCGGCTGGCGGTTTCTCACCTCCGAGCTTAAACACGACTACCGGCTCATCGCGGTCGACCTCAAGGGGTTTGGCCGGTCCGACAAGCCGTTGGATGGCCGCTATTCGATATTGGATCACGCCGATCTCGTGGCGCAATTCCTCGAAAAGAAGCGGCTAAGGAATGTCACGCTGGCGGGCCATTCGTTCGGCGGCGGGGTGGCCCTGGCGACGGCGCTGAAAATGCGCGCGCGCGCTCCCCGGCGGGTGACAAAACTCATTCTCCTCGACAGCGTCGCCTATGAACAAAGACTGCCCTTCTTCATCACGCTTCTGCGCATACCGGTCGTCGCGCCTGTCGGCGTGACCGTGATACCACCGGAAGTGCAAACGAGAGCGGCGCTGAATTATGCCTTTTACGATGACAGCCGCGTGACCCAGGATTCGGTGTTGGAATATGCCCGGCCGCTCTATTCGATCGGCGGCAAATACGCGGCTGTGGCCACCGCCCGGCAAATCGTTCTGCCAAATCTCCGCGAATATACCCGTCTTTACCGGACCATTTCCCTTCCGGCGCTGATAATCTGGTGCAAGCACGACAAGGTTGTTCCGTCGACAAATGCACTGAGGCTCAAGTCCGACTTGCGAAGGTCGCGGCTCAGGATCATCGATGATTGCGGGCATGTTCCCCAGGAAGAGTCACCCAGGGAAACCGCACGGCTCATCCGAAGTTTCGTGAAGTGAGTGGAGAGCGGCCCGGAGCGAGTGCGGCATGCCCGTCAAACTGAGATCCGCAACGCCAAGGGATTTTGAAACGGTCGTCCTCTTGTCCTTTGCCTTGGCGCGCGAGCAGGGCGTCCCGTTTACCCGCACCCAGGAACGCGCACTCAAAATGCTGCTCGCAGCTGACCGGTTCGGCCGCGTTTTCTTGATCGAGGACGGTCAGGAGCGGATAGGCTACGCCGTACTTTGCTGGGGCTTCAGCATTGAATTTGGTGGCCGCGACGGCCTTCTCGATGAGCTATACGTCGTCGAAGAACGGCGCGGACAAGGTGTTGGAAAAACGGCGCTGCGCTTGATCGAGGAAGAGGCGGTCGCCGCCGGTATCGTTGCACTCCATCTCAAAGTACTGAAGGACAACAATTATGCGGCGAATTATTACCGCAGGCGCGGCTATGTCGGCCAGCGAAGCCTGTTTTTGAGTAAAAAACTTTAGGTCATGGCTCATAAATGAGTTCATGACTTAAAGACGTCCGCGGAAAAATAAAGGCCAGTTGGCCTATAAGCCGGGTTCTGTCCGCGGAATATTCCACGGGATGACCATTCTTCTGGGACGCCTGTCGCCAGGCGCCTCACGCGACCAACCCGAATGGCGACCTGGAAACCGGCCTGGAGCATGCGCCCCGCGCCATCCCTATTCGGTCTTGCTCCCGGTGGGGTTTACCGTGCCGCCCTTGTCGCCAAGCGCGCGGTGCGCTCTTACCGCACCCTTTCACCCTTACCTCGGGCGGACCCGAGGCGGTTTGCTTTCTGTGGCACTTTCCCTAGGGTTTCCCCCGCCGGGCGTTACCCGGCACCGTGTTTCCATGGA
>CAYWBS010000633.1:843-2449 GCA_964456215.1 uncultured Hyphomicrobiaceae bacterium | reverse complement strand
AGAGACGCATGTCCTCTTCAACACGCTTTGTTAAGAACTGCGCGACCTGCGCACAAGAGCAGGCGGCCGTTTTCCAAATTTGCTCATACGCCTCCACTGCCGGCGCGCATGCAATATGTTTGCGCCCGGCAATATCTTCGAACATGCCGGCCGGCGCCTGGAAGATGGGATTTTTGCCACTCATAACTTGCCTCCATCGGTAGCCCCCCTTAATTTTGGGTTGGGATCGCGGTAATTCCAGAGGCTTACGTTTCGCGCCCCAGCTTTAATTGGCCGAATTTGACATTGGTGGTCCGCGCCCGCGTTGATGGAGATCAAATCGAGGCGCACGCAGGCCGAAACGACGATTGCGCGAGACGGAAAGTCGGCGCCTGACCGGCTATCGCCCCTTTTTCTGGCTTGGGAGGGAAATCGAAGGTGGCAACGAATAGCAGCAGCACACCGCTATTTTCATTGGAACCCGTGGTCCTCGATACGGAAACGACAAGTCTCGACGCCGACGCAGCCGCTATCGTCCAAATTGGCGCGCTGATGATCGAAGGCGGGCAAATCGTCGAAGACCCGTGCCTGGACATTTTGATAAATCCGGGCAAGCCGATCCCCGGGATCGCGAGCGACATCCACGGAATTTTCGATCAAGATGTCGCCAATGCAGACCCTTTCGGCGCTGTCGTGGAACGGGTCGAGCAGTTTATCGGCGAACGCGTCGTGATCGGTCACAACGTCGCTTACGATCTGACAGTCCTGATGCACGAATATGAGCGTCTAAACCGCCCCTGGCGGCGGCCGCGCTCGCTCGATACGCAGATCCTTGCCCGTGTCGCCCACGCGACGCTTGCGAACTTCTCGCTCGAAGCGGTCGCCGAATACCTTGACATCGGCATCAGCGGCCGCCATTCGGCGCTTGGCGATGCGCGCGCGACAGCGGAGATATTCCTGAAACTCATTCCGATTTTGCGTGAAAACGGTATTCGAACGCTTGCCGAGGCCGAACAGGCGTGCCGGTCTTTCTCGGATATCAATGACCGCCATGCCCAGGCAGGGTGGATAGCTCCCATTCAAGATGAGACTGACGGCGATTTCGGCGTGCCGTCGCTGGCAAAGATCGACAGCTATCCTTATCGCCATCGGGTCCGCGACGTCATGGGAACGCCGCCCCTTGTTGCCGAGGCCGCTTGGCCGGTCCCGAAAGCCGTCGAGAAGCTCGTTGAAACCGGTTTTAGTTCTGTTTTTGTCAACCCGAAGGCGCCGGGCGAACCATATGGAATAGTGACCGAGCGCGATTTGATGCGCACCATTTCGCGCCATGAAGGTAACGGTGCCTGGCCGACTCTTGGCGATATTATGAGCACGCCGTTGATCACGATTCGGGAACATTTCTTCGTTTACCGGGCGATCGGGCGGATGCAACGTCTCGGTGTCCGCCATCTTGGCGTCGAGGATGAAGATGGTGCACTGGTCGGCGCGCTCACTTCCGGCGATCTGCTGCGCCAGAGAGCAACCGACGCCATCGTTCTGGGGGAAGAATTCGATCAAGCTCGGGACGTTGTGACGCTAGGCGCCGCCTGGGCGCGGCTGCCACTGGTGGCGCGAAGTCTCCTCAATG
>CAYWBS010000633.1:0-833 GCA_964456215.1 uncultured Hyphomicrobiaceae bacterium | reverse complement strand
AAGCACAAAAACTCCTAAAAGATGACTAGAATTTACTCGATATCACACCAGTTATCATCCCATAACTCTGTGCGTTGAGCCGCCGCGCCTGCCAAATGGCCGAAGCGCAGATGGCGGAAAGGGGCCGTGGCGGTCCGCCGGTTCCCTACGTGCTTCTGGTTCTCGGCTCCGCCGGACGCGGCGAGACTTTGCTGGCGCCGGACCAGGATAACGCCATCCTCTTTGAAAGCGGCGAAGCGGACGGGCCGGAGGACCTATGGTTTGCGGAGCTCGGCATTATCCTGGCCGATATATTGAACGACATCGGCGTGCCCTATTGCGACGGCGGGGTCATGGCCAAAAATACCGAGTGGCGCCATTCCTTCGATGACTGGGTGGCGGAGATGAAGGGCTGGATCGGCCATGCCGAATGGAAGGATCTTCTCGATGTCATTGTCTTTTTCGATTTCCGTCCGGTTTACGGCGACGAACGGCTTGCCCGCAAGCTTTGGCATCGGGCAAATCGATTGGCCAACAGGTCCCCGGGCTTTTTGAAGCAACTTGCCGCCGCGGCGACGGATTTGCGAGCGCCCTTGGGCTTGTTCGGCAATATCAAGACCGAGGAGGGCCGGGTCGATCTGAAAATGGGCGGTCTCCTGGCGCTGGTTAGCGGCGCCCGGATTCTGGCCCTCAGGCACGGCATCGAGAAGAGGCCGACACGCGACCGTCTCGAGGGCGTGAAAGACGCCGGCATCGCCAATGCGGATGACTTGAACGATGTGATGGAGGCACATGCCATTCTGCTAAAGGAAATTGTCGGCCAGCAGCTCAGCGATATTGCCACCGGCGTCCCA
>CAYWBS010000632.1:0-2449 GCA_964456215.1 uncultured Hyphomicrobiaceae bacterium | reverse complement strand
AGGACAATCAATAATGGCCAGTCCTGCATTGCCGCGAAGCGCTTCATCATTCATGCCTCGATCTACGATGCTTTTACCGACCGGTTCGTTGCAAAATTTGAGGTGCTGCGAGTCGGTGATCCGATGAAGGATGAAACTGACATAGGCCCCCTTGCCATGCGCCAGATCAAAGACGAGATCGATGACCAGGTGCGCCGATCAATCGACGCGGGAGCAGTCCGGCTGACCGGGGCCGAGCGGATCGACGGCAAAGGATATTTCTATCGCCCCGGCATTCTTGCGGACGTTCGCGAAAACGCGCCGGCCTTTGGCGATGAGCTCTTCGGCCCGGTCGCCATCTTATTCAAAGTGGCAAGCCTAGAAGACGCGATAGAACTTGGGAACGCCACCCGTTTCGGCCTCGGCTCCGCACTATTTACCGAAGATCAATCGGAAATCGAACTGGCGGCCACTAATCTTGATGCAGGGGCAACATTTATCAATTCCATGGTTGCGTCGGATCCTCGGCTGCCGTTTGGCGGCGTAAAATCTTCGGGCTATGGCCGCGAGCTGTCTCGCGATGGCATACGCGAATTTGTGAACCGGAAAACCATTTCGATTGCGTGATAACGGTTGCCGAAAAATGAAAGCTGCCGGCAATTTCAAAATCCTTCAAGAGGGGCACACTTGCTGGCGGATAGCTCGTGCCGAGCGGGCTGCCGTGCTCATTGATGGAGCTGCGTATTTCAAGGCAGTGCGGGACGCTCTCCTGAAGGCACAACGCAGTGTCTTTATTTTGGGCTGGGACATTGACAGTCGGGTCGAACTCGTGAGAGGGGCGCCACAAAAACCTGATGAACCGCCGCGGAAGCTGAAAGAACTGCTCACTTATCTGGTCCGCCGCCGACCGCACTTGCAGATTTATATGCTGCTTTGGGACTATTCGGTGGTCTACGCGTTGGAGCGAGAACCGCTACCGTCGATCAATTTGGACTGGGCGACGCCACAACAGATCAAGGTTTGCCTAGATGACGTGTTGCCGCTCGGAGCGAGCCATCATCAAAAAATCGTGGTGATCGACGATGCGATCGCCTTTTGCGGTGGGCTGGACCTAACCATCAGACGATGGGATACCGCCGAGCACAAGCCCAATGATCCTCGCCGACGCGGTCCCGATGGGAAACCCTACGACCCTTTTCACGACATTCAGATGTGCGTGGATGGCGAGGCTGCGACGGCTTTAGGCAAGTTGGCTCGGCAGCGATGGCTGGATGCGGCTTGCGAACGTCCGCTTCGACCCGACCCAAAAGGGAACCCGTGGCCGGACGATCTCGCGCCCGACTTCACGGATGTCAATGTCGCCGTTGCACGCACGCTTCCGGCACTTTACGGTGCGCCTGGCGTGCGGGAGGTCGAATCGCTCTATCTATCCGCAATCGAGCGCGCTGAACGGCTCATCTACATCGAGAACCAGTTTCTGACGGCTGATACGGTCGCGGAGTGCCTAGCTCGGCGTTTAACGGAAAATTCAGATCTCGAGGTGCTGCTCGTCTCTCCCGGAATCCATGAAAGCTGGCTCGAGGCCCGGAGCATGAAGGCCGGCCGTATCCACTTCATGCAGCGGTTGCGGGACGGGGAGATATCGAAACGCGTCAGGTTGGTCTACCCGTCGGTGTCAATTGGCGAACGTGACTACCCCATCATGGTCCATGCCAAGTTGATGATTGTCGATAATCTTCTCCTGCGAGTCGGGTCATCCAATCTGAACAAACGCTCGATGGGCATAGATACGGAATGCGATCTTGCTATCGAGGCGGTCAACGACGACCAAAGACGGTCGATTGCAAACGTCAGAAACAGACTTATCGGCGAGCACCTTGGCGTTCCGGCGCAGACTGTCGCCGAAACCCTGGAAGAGACAGGTTCACTTTTCAAGTCATTGGACGCCCTTGCCGGCGGGCGAAGAGGGCTTCGACCGATTCGGGATGATGGCGATTATGGAGATACCGTCTCGCAGACGGTTGCGGACCTGGCGGACCCTGAGCAGCCGATCGAAGCCGCCAAATATGTCGGTGACATGTTCGGTGGCCAGCCGGCGGGCCGGGTCTTGGGGCGGATCGGGAAGCTGGTTCTGATCGGATTCACGCTGATCGTACTGGCGTTCACATGGCGCTTTACGCTGTTTTCGACCCTAGCTCAACCCGACGGTCTGCGTCTGCTCTTCGGCAGCCTTGCCAGCAGCCACTGGGCGCCATTGATCGTGCCGGCACTTTATGTGTTCTGTGGGCTGATAGCGTTCCCGGTCACGGTCCTTATTACGGCCACGGCCATGGTCTTCGAAACGCGGTGGGCATTGGTCTATGCCGGCGCCGGTTCTCTGCTCAGCGCGGCTGTCACCTACCAGATCGGCGCCTTGGCCGGTCGAAATATGTTGCGTCATACCATGGGCCTAAGGCTCAATAGAATCAGC
>CAYWBS010000631.1:0-2450 GCA_964456215.1 uncultured Hyphomicrobiaceae bacterium | reverse complement strand
CCAGGATGTCGATCCGGCCGTGACTCGAGACGACCGAATCGATCATGCGACGGATATCCGTCTCTCGGCGCACGTCGCAGGAAGCCTGACGTATGCTCAACCGCTTCAGCTCGGGATCATTTTCCGGTCTCAATTGCCGATCACCCACGGTGACGTGGGCTCCGTGCGCGGAAAACAACAAGGCCGTTGCCCAGCCGATTCCGCTGGTTCCCCCGGTAACGATCGCCACGCGTCCTTCGAGCGTTCGGCTCTGCATTAAATCTCAACTCCCGTGGAAATCCCAGCCGGGCCGGTTGCCACCCATGCGGACCGCCCCGATTACCCAAGCCCGATAATGGCTCGGCCTGCTCGAAAAATACCACGATCAATCGACACACGCACCGTTCACCGGTGTTTGATCCGCCGGGATTTGAGATTGGCTCGTCCGCCAATCAGGTTCCCGAATCGCAAGCGACGGGGAAATGAGCTGCGCAACTATCTATCTGACAACAAGTTCCGTTTGAATCATTGATAAATTCTGGACGGTTTTATAGATTCTTACGAAGGAATTTTAATGTAGCGGGGTTAAATGGTGAGGGGATCATCGATTGCGTTCATCATTGGCGGTGCGTCCTCGCATTTCCACCAATCCTATTAATTATGTAGGCTCACGGTCGATTCGGAAAAGCTGCGGTTCATTCCAAGTTCGTTCAGGTGGATGTCCCTGTTGTGTGGCTCCGGTCGAATAATCGTGGGTGAAGTCTTCCGGCTTTGTGGTCGTTACGCCTGAGCCACCCAACCGCGATGAATTGGCAATTGGCCGGATCGAGTGTGTTGGCCGCCTTCGCTTAGCGGACGTCAATTGTGGTTGTCCTTCCCCATCTCCGCTGCTGTACTCTGTCGGTGCGAACTGTGCCAAGTTGGTGCAAACCCGGAGAATTGAGATGAGATATTGCCTTACGGGGGGGCGGGCGTTTCGTGGATGGTTCATGGCACTCGTCTTGGCAGTCGCTGCCTCGGTGACCCCCGTTGACGGTGCGTTTGGCAAGGAAGCCGTCTCCCCGCGCACCCAGGGACTTTCGGACGCGTCAGCGAAGACAGTGGAGTACATCGACGCACGCATCCGCCAGGGTTGGGAAGACAACGACGTACGACCTTCGCCGGTGGCCGACGACGCGGAGTGGCTTCGACGGGTGTATTTGGACATTTTGGGCCACGTGCCACCCGTTGACGTCGTCGAGCCGTTTCTCGCGGACAAGAGTAAGGCAAAGCGGTCTCAACTCGTTGAAGAATTGCTCCAGGATCCTTCATACGCGGCATACTGGATGACGGTGTGGACGAACTTGATGATCGGCCGTGAAACGCCGCGCAGGACGAGCCGCTCGGCCCTTGAAAAGTTCCTGCTCGATTCGTTCGAGCGGAATCGTCCTTGGAACGACATGGTTCGAGATCTGGTGACCGCCGAAGGACACTTCGAGGAAAACGGCGCCGTCAATTACCTTCTGGGACAAATGACGATGCGGGATGACGGCGTGCAGGCCACCGCTAAAACCGCACGCCTCTTCCTGGGAATGCAGGTTCAATGCACCCAATGCCACAACCATCCGTTTAACGACTGGAAACAAGAGCAGTTCTGGGAGCTTAATAGCTTTTTTCGCCAGATGCGTCGGGTGGACCACCGTCGCTTTGACGAGGTGCGGCAACGGCAAGTCGATGACTATTCGGAACTCGTCAGGACGGAATTCTCGGGTCCGGTGTTTTTCGAGCAACGCAACGGATTGATGCGCGTGGCGTATCCGAACTACCTGGGGACGCCGGTTGATCTGAATCCGGGGGTCGACCGCCGCGTCGAACTCGCAAAGCTGATGACCGAGGGGGAACTTCCGCTGATTGCTCCCGCGATGGTCAATCGGATGTGGGGACGCCTTTTCGGTTTTGGCTTCACGAATCCTGTCGACGACATGGGGCCGCATAAACCTCCGACGCATCCGGAGGTGTTGGATCGGCTAACGCAGGCGTTCGTGGAGAGTGGCTTTGATTTGAAGGAACTGATTCGAATCATTTGCCACACCGAAGCCTATCAGCTTACAAGCCGATTCGGCGGACGCAACGACGTGGACAATCCCGTCATCGGTGAAATGCCTTTGTTCAGCCATATGTATCTGAAATCTCTTGAGCCCGAGCAGCTATACGATTCGCTGATGGCCGCCACGCAAGGGCGACTTCCCGGCCGAATGGATTGGGACCGGGAGCAGAGCGAGCGCAGGGAGTGGCTGCGCCAGTTCGTGGTCACTTCCGATACCAATGAGGCCGACGAAATCACGACGTTCAACGGAACGGTTCCCCAGTCCTTGATGATGATGAACGGCGCATTGATTCGAAAGGCCATCAGCGCAGAGAAAGGAAGTTATCTGTACGCGTCCTTGTCGGATCAGCGGACGAACGACGCGCAGAAGATCCGCCAATTGTTC